>CANJYE010000006.1 GCA_947479055.1 Erythrobacteraceae bacterium | reverse complement strand
GCACCAGACCCTGAAGAACCGCATCCTGCTGGAAAATTACTTCCTGCCCGGCGACCTTGAGGCCCAGATCGAGGCGTTCGTCGAGCACTACAACAACCAGCGGTACCACGAGAGCCTGAACCACGTGACGCCCGCCGACGCCTACTTCGGCAGGGCTTCAGCCAGCAGCAAACAGCGAGAAAGGATCAAGCGAAAGACTCTCGAACATCGGCGCTTGCAACACCGCAAGCTAGCCGCCTAACATCAACCCCCAGACGAGGCCCGCACTCCGCTAATTTACGCTGCAAATTGCGCCAAATGTTCTGACGACGGACAGGTTGAGCGCGAATGGCGGAGATTTCCAGGGCGGCGTCGCCGTCGGTGCAAACAGCGTTGCAACCGGCTCCACCGCGACCGCAATCGGACCGGTCAGCACTGCCAAGGGTGGCTTCAGCGTTGCACTGGGAGCGGGGAGCAATGCCGATGGCTCCAAAGGGATCGCGATTGGATTCGGCGCGACCACCGCAACTGATGGAGTACCAGTGACCGAAGGAAATATCGCCATAGGCAGTGCGCAGGGCGGAGGATCGACAGGAGACTTGTTTACCGGGGATTTGAACGTTCCCACCACGAATCCTGCCCGGGCGACCGGTGGAAACGGGGTGGCGCTTGGCACTGCCGCACAGTCCACCGGTGCCGGAGCCATCGCCATCGGCGGCGATTCCACCGATCTGGATGGTCTCGGCGCGCGGGCAACCGGCACCAGCTCAGTCGCGCTAGGCGCGGATGCCCAGGCCAATTCCAACAACGCGATGGCGTTCGGGAGCCGGGCGCTGGCGAACAACGTCAACGCGATCGCGACGGGTACCTTTGCCAAAGCAACGGGCGTGAATGCGATAGCGATAGGACGCAATGCCAACGCCTCGAACGGGACCACGATCGCGCTTGGCGATTCGACCAGCGCGGCCTTCGCCGGCTCGACCGCGCTGGGCAAGGGTGCCACCACCACCAAGGCCAACCAGGTCCGGCTGGGCGGCACCGGCAGCTCGGTCTCGGTTGGCGACATCGAAGCATCCACCGCCGCGCAGGTGGGCGACCTCTTTCTCGTCACCGTCGATGCCAGCGGCACACTCGGCAAGCAGTCCTCCATCGCCGCCACCGGGCGGATGATCTCGCTGGCCTCGTTGCTGCCGGACGGGCCGAGTATGGCACAGTTCGATACATTGGCCGGCCGGGTGGGCAATCTCGAAGGCAGGGTCGATACGCTCTATGATCTTGCCCAGCATGACCGCCGGGAAAATCGCAGGGGTATCGCCGCCACCGCAGCGCTGACCGCCGCACCGATGCCTTCGGCGGCCGGGCGGACCAGTTATGCGGCCAACACCGCCGTCTATCGCGGGCAGATCGGGTTTGGCGCGGCGATTGCCCATCGCATTGGCGATGAGGACCCGTTTGCGCTGACTGCGGGCCTGTCACACGCCGGCGGCAAAAACACGGTGGCGAGAGTGGGTTTCGCCGGGGAGTTCTAAGGGCTTCCGGGTCGCGCTTAGATAATCAGGAAGTCGGCCGCGCTCAGCGTCCCCGTGAGCCCGGAAACAGTCGCGAAATGGATCGCAGCAGTCGGACCGGAGCCGTCTGCATCGAACAGCAGGTGGCCCGAGCCGGAATCATAGATGATACGGTCGTCAGCCTGGGTTGCCGCAGTGCCCAGCGCGAATGCCCCGGCGGCCAGCTTGGTTCCAACCGCGCCGATCCCGGCGAAGATCGCATCGTCGAGCCTGATGGTATCATCCGCCGTCACAAAGTTCATGATCGTATCGACATTGCTCGCACCCAGCGCAGCTGTGAAATCGAAGCGGTCCAGCCCGGCATTGCCTTGCAACGTATCGTTGCCTGCCCCGCCAACCAGCCGGTCGTTGCCGGCACCGCCCGTCAGCGTATCATTGCCACCACCGCCGTTCAGGATATTGTTGCCGCCATTGCCGGTTATGGTGTTGGCAAGCGCGTTGCCGGTGGCCGCAATATTGCCGCTTCCGGTCAGGGTGAGCTGCTCGACGAACCTGACCCCGGCATAGGCGTTGAGATTAATCGTGACGCTGCTGAATACCGTGTCGATGCCACCGGCATTGATCGTGCTGCCGGTGGTGGTCGTTTCGTAGACCCGGTCAAGCGCACTATCGACCGTATAGCTGTCGTTGCCGCTGCCACCCAGCATGCTGTCATCGCCCAGCCCGCCGTTCAGCGTGTCATTGCCGCCACCGCCGTCCAGTGTATCGGCACCGCGCGTCCCGGTGATCGTCTGCGCCCCATCCCCGGCTGTCAGCGTTAGTCCCCGCACGCCAAGGCCGCGGATCGTATCAACCGCAGTCCCGCTGACAGCAATCGATCCAGATGACAGCAAGATATGTCCATCCACCACGTCGAGCTTGAGATTTTCGGTGCTGATGGTCGACTGGACGGTGAGTATGCCGGCAAGGCCACCTCCGCTGAGCAGGATGGATCGCGCTCCGGTGGCGACTTCCAGTCCGTAGCCACCGCTTGAGGTGCTGTTCGCACTGTGGGCGCCTTCCTGCACCACCAGGTCGGCCCGGCCTTCGCCGGGGGAATAGAAGGCATTATGGTCATTGTCGGTATAGGCCACGCCCAGCACGAAATGCCTGCCCCGACAACCGAAGTCCTCCGTAAGCACCAGTGTCCCAAGCGGGTTGGTATTCGAGTTTTCCGCGGTGATGTCGATCCCCACCTCGGTGAAAGTGGCGTTCATGAAGTTGGCGCGATGGCCCGCCGGATTCTGCATCCCGTCCGGTCCGCTGCCCCAATCGACCATCAGGCCCGCGTGGCCGTAGATAATCGACTTCGCATAGGCATAGATATTCTCGCCGGCGTAGTTGTAAAAATAGCCGGCGTTATGGAAGCGGGTGCCGAGGTCGACTTCACCGGGGACCTGATGGCTCTGGATCTGCGCAGCGATCATGGCCGCGCCATGCAATTGCGCCGCGCTGCCAAGCGCCTCGTTCCAAGCCAGCGCACCGACCGGGACCAGCGCCTGATATGCAGAGAGCAAGGCGGCACCATTGACCCCGAAATAGCTCAGCGCCTGAGAGATGTTGGCGTCGGGCGAAGCGAGCGGCGCGTAGCTGCTGATATAGCGCCCAGCACTGCCGAGCGGATCGAGCCGCGTCTCGTTGATCAGCTCCAGCATCAGCTGCTCCTGATCTGTCGGTCCCGCCATGTTTCATCACCCCTGTCCTGAGCAAGCCGAACGATCGGGATCCCACCAGGGAATCGCAACCAGCGGCCAGATCGAAGCAATGTCGGCAAATGCTTAAATTTTGCTTTCCAGCGAAAGGGCTAACGGCTTGCCGGGCGTTACGATGGTTAATTTTAGGAAAATTCATGCCATTCAACATGTTAACCTAGCAGTAGTCTTTTCCCCCTAGACAGAACCCGAACCAGGAGGAGACCTAAGCGTGGCAAATATTATCAATGGGACGGTTGATCCCGAAACACTCAATGGCACGATCGCCGACGACCAGATTTTCGGCTTCGCCGGTGCCGATACCATCAACGGCCTTGGCGGCAACGACACGATCGATGCGGGCGACGGGGATGATACCGTCACCATCGATTCCGGCATCGATACCGCCGATGGCGGCGCGAACAACGATACGCTGCGGATCGACTATTCGGCGGCCGGATTGACCGGAACCCTGACCATCGACCTGCGCAACATGATCGGCGACGGAGCCGGCACGATCAAATACGGCACGCTGACCGGCCACCTGACCCATTTCGAAAATATCACACTGTTGAACGGCAGCGCCGTCAAAGACACGATCTTCATGGGCAGCAACTTCGTCGATTCGACGATCAACCTCTACCTCGGCGACGACAAGTTCTATGGTGGCGACTGGGCTGACCACGTCAGCGGCGGCGGCGGCAACGACACCCTGTTTGGCGGCGGCGGCGGCGACGTTTTGTCCGGCGACGGTGGCAACGACATCCTCAACGGTGGCGAGGGTAGCGACAACATGTACGGCGGTGCCGGCAACGATTCCTATTACGTCGATGACCTGGGGGATTTCGTCAGCGAAACGACCGACTCGAACACCAATGCCGGCGGAACCGACATCGTCCGTTCCTCGGTGGATTTCGCGCTCGGTGCCTATATCGAGAACCTCAACCTGATCGGAACGGAAGTGATCAGCGGGTTCGGCAACGGGCTGGCCAACATCATCAACGGCAACTCTGCCGAGAACCTGATCGAGGGCTATGGTGGCAACGACACCCTGAACGGGCTGGGCGGTGACGACTCGATCTACGGCGGCGGAGGTAACGACATCATCAACGGCGGCGTCGGCGATGACAGCATGTACGGCGGTTCTGGCAACGATATCTATACAGTCGACAGCCTGCTTGACTACGTCGGCGAGACGGTTGGTGAAGGCAGCGACGCCGGCGGCACCGATCTGGTCAAGAGTTCGGTCAGCTTCGAACTGGGCAGCTATGTCGAAAAGCTGACGCTGACCGGCATTGTCGCCATCGACGGCACGGGTAACAACCTTGCCAACACTCTCAACGGCAATGGCGCTGCCAACGGATTGTACGGCCTTGGCGGCAAGGACACCATCAACGGCGGCAGCGGTGCCGACACCGTCTCGGGCGGCAGTGGTGCCGACATCCTGACCGGCGGCGGCGGGCATGACATCTTCCTGTTCGATGTCATGGAAACCAGCGCCAATCGCGACACGATCAAGGACTTCAGCCTAGTGATGGACGCGATCGCCTTTAATGGCGACCTCTTTACCGCGCTGACTCATGACGCGGAGGGTAAGCTCGATGCGGGACAGTTTGCGATCGGGCCGGCCGCTTCCACGTCCGGCCAGCACCTGATCTACAACACCACCAACCACGTGCTGTATTACGATGCAGACGGTTCCGGCATCGACGCGCAGGTGGCCGTGGCCAACATCGCCAATTCGGTCGATCTGTCCACCGCCACCTTCCTGGTGGTCTGATCCTTCATGCTTACGGTGGGGCTTCGCGGTCCCGCCGTTGCAGACCCCCGCCCCGGCAATGCCAGGGCGGGGGCTTTGCATTGTTCTTGAAACCCGCCGCAAACAATGGTCCATGCCTTTTGCCCGGCAATGCCCGGCGCAGGAGAGGGAATCGGCGTGGCAGAGGTTTTCGACTACATCATCGTTGGGGCCGGCTCTTCCGGTTGCGTGCTCGCCAATCGCCTCTCGGCCGATCCTGCCACCCGCGTGCTGCTAATCGAGGCGGGCGGGCGCAACGCCGACTGGCTGGTTCCCATCCCCAAGGGCTTTTCCAAGCTGGTGCTCGATCCCGGACATTGCGACCATTATGCCGTCGGCCAGCCGCGCGGCAACGGGGTGGACGTGAAGGAAGGCTGGGTGCGCGGGCGCGGTCTGGGCGGCTCTTCCGCCATCAACGGCATGATCTATGTCCGCGGCCAGCCCAAGGATTTCGACCGCTGGGCCGAACTGGCCGGGCCGGAATGGAGCTGGGCGCAGATGAAGCAGGCCTATCGCGCGATCGAGGATCACGATCTGGGCGATGATGGCGTGCGCGGCGCTGGCGGCCCGCTGAAGATCAGCGCGGGCAGCATGCGCTATCCGCTGGCCGAACGGCTGATCGAGGCGGGCGAGCAGATGGGCCTCGCCCGCAAGGACGACCTCAACCGGGAGGACCAGGAAGGCGTCGGCTATTTCACCCACAATATCCGCAACGGCCGCCGGCAAAGCTCGGCCGTGGCGTTCCTCAATCCGATCCGGGGCCGGAAAAACCTCGTCATCAGCACCGATACACTGGTGGCAAAGGTGCTGTTCGAAGGCCGCCGCGCCGTGGGCGTCGCCGCAATGGTCAGCGGCCGTCCGATGAATTTCGACTGCCGGGGCGAGGTGATCCTCTCCGCCGGGGCGATGGAAAGCCCGCGCATTCTCCAGCTGTCGGGCATCGGCCCGGGCGAACTGCTGCGCTCGCTGGGCATCGAGGTTATGCAGGACAGCCCCGATGTCGGCGCGCGGATGCTGGAGCATCTGGGCTTCACCGCCACCTATCGCCTCAAGGGCGACAAGGGCCTCAACCACCGCTTCCGCGGCCTCGGCCTCTTGGGCAGCATGATCCAGTATGTCGCCACCCACACCGGCCCGCTCGCCACCGGACCGCTGGAAGTGGGGGCCTTCGTCAAAGTCCACCCGCAGGCGCAGCATCCCGATGTGCAGCTGTACCTCGGTGGCTCCACCATGGTCCGTCCGGAAGGGGAAAACGCGGCCAACCCGCTGCCCAAGGTGGAAAGCAAGCCGGGCATGTCGGTCTATGCGCAGATGCTGCAACTGACCAGCGAAGGGACGGTGCGGATCACCTCCACCGATCCGCGCGCGCCGATGGACATCAGGCCGAACTGGCTGTCGACCGATTACGACAAGGAAATGGCCATCCACATGATGCGCTATATCCGCCGCTACATGGCCCAGCCCGCGATCGCACCGTTCATCGAGCGCGCCACCGGCCCGCATGCCAGGGTCGAGACCGACGAGGAAATCCTCGACATGTTCTACCGCGAGGCAACCTGCGGCACCCATGGCGTACGCAGCACCCGAATGGGCAATGACGATACCGCCGTGCTCGACAGCCGCTGCCGCGTGCGCGGGGTGGATGCGCTGCGGGTGGTCGATTGCGGCTCGATGCCTGGCCTGCCCTGCGGCAACACCAATGCCCCGGCGATGGCCGTGGGCTGGCGCGCCGCCGACCTCATTCTTGAGGACAAACGCCTGCGTAACGCAGCATGATGGGAGAGAGAAAATGACAGTACAGGTGGTTCTTTGCCTCACGCGCAGACCCGATATCACGCATGAACAGTTTCGCACCCATTACGAAAACAGCCACGCGCCGCTAGCGATGAAGTACATGGGCCATCTGGTGCAGGATTATCAGCGCTATTACCCGCAGTGCCGACTGCCTACCATCGAGGAGGCTGCCGCCGGCATCACCGAGGCAGATCGCAGCTATGACGCGATCACCGTGTTGACCTATGCGACCACTGCGGATCGCGAGGAATTCTTCCGCATCGCCATGTCGCCCGGCATCGGCGAGCAGTTCGCCGAGGACGAGGCAAAGTTCATGGACCGCGCGAAGCTGGTGATCCACGCCACCGACAGCGCCAGCGTGGTCACCGCGCCTGATGGCACCCAACTCTGGCCGCGCTGATCGGCATATGGGATCAGCCCCTGAGCCGGGGCAGCACATCGGTGCCGAACAGCTCGATCACGCGGGCAAGCTGTTCGTAGCTGGCCTTCTTGTTGAGCAGCATCAGCATCGAATCCGGTGCTGCCTTGGCTTCCCAGCCCCTGATCTGGGACACGACATCATCTGCCGTGCCCCCGATCACGCGGTCGCGGATGAAGTCCATCGGATCGATCGCCTCACCCTTGTCCAGCCGCTCCATCACCCTTTGCGGGTCGGAGGAAGGGAAGCCCATCCGGCGGAAGGCGAGGTGGCGGTCCAGCGTGTCCTGATACCATTCCGCCATCATCTGTTCGCGGCTGTCGGCCAGCCAGGCATCGCGGCTGACGCAGACGAACGGCTGGCGGCCCTTGTCGGCGCAAAGCTGGCGGTAGCTGCCGGATAGCGCCATGATATCGTCCAGCGGCTGCATGTTGGTGGTCACCCAGCCATCGCCCAGCGCGGCCGCGCGTTTGAGTGCCGGGCCGGATGTGCCGCCCACCCAGATCGGCGGATGCGGATCCTGTTTCGGCTTCGGCACGGCGGGGAGGTCGGGAATGGTGAATTCCTCACCCTGGAAATCCCAGCGGCCGGTTTCCCACGCCTTGCGGATCGCCGCCAGCGCTTCGGTGGTGCGCTTGCCGCGCCTGGCGTGATCGACGCCGTAGCCTTCGAACTCGTAAGGCCGATACCCCACCCCGACCCCGAAGATCGCCCGCCCGCCCGAGATCAGGTCCAGCGTCGCCACCTGTTCCGCCACGGCCACCGGATGGTGCAACGATAGAAGGAAGATCACGCTGGCAATGCGGATCCGCGTCGTCCGCGCGGCAATGGCGGCCAGCATGGTCAGCGGTGAAGGGCTGGGATAATCGGGCGTGAAGACATGGTGCCCCATCGACAGGAAATCGAACCCGGCCTGTTCAGCCAGCTCTGCCAGCCGGATCGTCTCCTCCACCGGCAGGGCCGCGTCGGGATGGTAGCGCATCGGGATGCTGACACCGATCTGCATGGCAATTCCTCTCGATTGTTCCGCCAGCCGCCTATCACGCCAACGCAGTCCGCGGGAGAGGCTCTCAGGCCTTCTCCTGCATTCGCTCAGGCCCCCCGCTGATGTGCTTCAGCCGCGCCCGCGATAGCTGGCAACGCCCTGATCGGGCACCCACAGCCCTTCCGGTGCGGGGCCGGACTGCCAGAACACGTCGATCGGGATGCCGCCGCGCGGATACCAATACCCCCCGATCCGCAGCCAGCGCGGGGCCATTTCCTCGAACAGGCGCTGGCCGATGCCGACCGTCACATCCTCATGGAAGCCCGCGTGATTGCGGAAAGACCCGAGAAACAGCTTCAGCGACTTCGATTCCACGATCTTTGCGCCCGGCGCATAGTCGATCACCAGATGGGCGAAGTCCGGCTGGCCAGTCACCGGGCAGAGCGAGGTAAACTCCGGCACTACGAAGCGGGCGAGGTAAAGCGCACCCTCACGCGGGTTCGGGACATAATCCAGCACTGCCTGATCGGGCGAAGCGGGAAGCGTGCTGCTCTGCCCCAGATGGAGCGGCTGTTGCGGTGTTTCGGCCATGGTTTCACCATGCCCTCGCCAGACGGTGCAGGCAAGTCGCGCCAATCGCCCCTTGGCGGCGGCGGACAGGGCGGATAAGCCTGCACCAGGCCAGCAGCACAGGAGCACGCCCACTTGGACAGCCTCGTTTCCACCGAATGGCTTGCCCGTGAACTGGGCAGCGGCGACATCCGGATCGTCGATGCCTCCTATCACCTCGGCAGCGCAGGGCGCGACGCGGCGGCGGATTATGCCGCCGGCCATATCCCCGGCGCGGTGTTCCTCAGCCTCGGCACGCTGGTCGATGCCGCCTCTCCGGTGGAGAACACAGTTCCTCCCGCCGACTTCTTTGCGGCCAGAGTGGGCGATCTGGGCATCGGCGCAAACGACCGGATCGTGCTCTATGACGACAGCGCGATAAGGAGCGCAGCGCGGGCGTGGTATCTGTTTCACCTTTTCGGCGCGCGGAAGGTCGCGATCCTCGATGGTGGCCTTGGCAAATGGAACGCGGAAGGCCGCCCCCTGGCCAGCGGCGTGGAACATGTCACGCCCCGCCATTTCGCAGCCCTTCCCGCGCCCGGGAGACTGCGTTCGAAGGCGGACGTGCTCGACAATATCGCCAGCAAGGCCGAACAACTGGTCGACGCACGCGGCGCAGCGCGCTTCACCGGGGAAGAAGCCGATCCCCGCCCCGGCATCGACCTTGGCCATATCCCCGGTGCCTGCAATGTCTCCTTCGGCTTGCTCTACAACCCTGACGGCACCTTCAAGGACAAGGCCGGGCTGGAAGCGGCTTTCGCCAGCGCCGGGATCGATCTTGCCCGACCGATCATCACCAGCTGCGGCAGCGGGGTCACGGCTTGCGTGCTGGCCTTTGCCCTCCACCAGCTCGGCAAGAACGATGTCGCGCTCTATGACGGCAGCTGGACCGAATGGGGCGGCGATCCCGCCACGCCCAAGGCGCTGGGCTGAACCATGGCCAAAGCTCCGACGGACAGACAATCGCCAGCAACCCGGCTGGTCACCGCCGGCCGCCGCCCGGAATGGACCGGCACCAGCAATCAGCCCGGCGCAGTGGTCAACCCGGCGGTATGGCGGGCCAGCACGCATCTTTATCCCGACATGGCCGCGCTGAAGGCCGGGGGCAAATCCAACGAGGATGGCCGATTCTATTATGGTCGACGAGGCGCGCCGACCCAGTGGGCGCTGGCCGAAGCGCTGACCGAGCTGGAACCCGGGGCATTTGGCACGCTGCTCTATCCCAGCGGAGTGGCGGCCATCGCCGGGGCCTTGCTGGCGGTGCTGCGCGCGGGCGACGTGCTGCTGATCACCGACAACGCCTATGAGCCCAGCCGCAACATCGGGCTTGGCCTGCTGGCGCAATATGGCGTGGAAACGCGCTTCTTCGATCCGCTCGACCCGGCCGGATTTGCCGCTGCCTTCTGCGAGCGGACCCGCGCGGTGCTGCTGGAAGCACCGGGCAGCCTGACGATGGAAGTGGCCGATATCCCCGCCCTTGCCGCGATCGCGCGGGAAAAGGGCGCGGTCAGCCTGATCGACAACACCTGGGCCAGCGCGCTGGGCTTCCCCGCGCTCAAACGGGGCTGCGACATAGCGATCATGTCGCTGACCAAGCATGTCGGCGGCCATTCCGACCTGATGATGGGCAGCGCCAGCGCAGGCGAAGCGCTCTACCGCCGCCTGCGCCGTACCGCGCAGCAGCTCGGCCATGTCGTCTCGCCCGACGATGCCGCGCTGGCGCTGCGCGGCCTGCGCACCCTGGGCGTCCGGCTGGAACGCGAAAGCGCCAGCGCACTCAGGATCGCCCAATGGCTTGCCGCACGGCCCGAAGTCGCCCGCGTGCTCTGCCCGATGCTGCCGGGTGCGCCGGGGCATGACATCTGGAGCCGTGACTTTACCGGCGGCTGCGGGCTGTTCAGCTTCATTCTGAAAGGCGGCGACGAAGCGGCGCGGGCGCGGTTCATCGATGCGCTGCAATTGTTCGGGATCGGCTTCAGCTGGGGCGGGTTCGAGAGCCTGGTCGTGCCGGTCGACCCCAAGGGCGCGCGCAGCGTCACCAGCTGGCCGCCTGCGAGGATGGACTCGGCTGACAGGTTCGGCGTGCGCCTCGCCATCGGGCTGGAAGATCCCGACGATCTGATATCCGATCTTGAGAAGGCGTTTGCAGCATGGAGTCTGGGTTGAGCTTGCGGGTAGCCGTTTCCCGGATCGTTCGCGATCTGGATTCGATTGGTTTTGACGTGGGCGATTATCGCATTTCGATATACCGGGCGCTGGTCATACTGCTGGTCTTTGTCGGGGTGTTCATCTTGGGCAGGCTCATGACCTTGCTGGTGCGGCGCGGATTACGGCGCGCTTCGGGCCTTGATCCCGCCCAGCGCCTCCTCGGCGAGAAAATCGGCTCCTTGTTGCTGTGGATCGGACTTTTCCTGATCGCGATCGATATTCTCGGCATTAGTCTCACTGCTTTCACAGTGTTTTCCGGAGCGTTTGGCCTCGCTGTCGGCTTCGGCCTTCAGAAAACCCTCGGTAACCTGATTTCCGGGATCATCCTGTTGATGGACCGATCGATCAAGCCGGGCGATGTGATCGCGGTGGGCGAGGGCACCACCCGGACCTTTGGAGAAGTGAACCGCATCGGCATTCGCGCAGTCTCAGTCATCACACGGGACAAGATCGAATTCATTATTCCCAACGAAACCCTGATGACCAGCCAAGTGGAGAACTGGTCGTTCAGTTCGCGTGACGTGCGCATAAGGGTACCCGTGGGCGTAGCGTACCAATCCGACATCGATCTGGTGGAACGCCTGATGCTTGATGCGGCGCACGAGATGCCTCGCTTACGCAAAGATCTGGAGCCCAGGGTATGGCTTACCGGGTTCGGTGATTGTGCTATCAATTTCGAAGTGCTGGTCTGGATCGATGACCCTGAAGCCGGGATCGGCAGCCTGCGGTCGGAATTGCTCAAATCCGTGCTCCGCAAGTTCCGCGAGCATGGCATCGAAATTCCCTTCCCGCAGCGGGACTTGCACATCAGGCATCAGGCCGATCCGTCAGCCGACGAATCCGGGGGATAATTTTCCTTCGCGACGGCAAAACCATTCTCGCTGGAACCGGAACGCTGTTGGGATCATTGGGCCAGCATGACGAGTCCCATCACAACAGGCCAAATAGGCACGGTCTATCTTGTCGGCGCCGGTCCGGGCGATCCCGACATGCTGACGCTGCGCGCGGCGCGGCTGGTGATGCAGGCCAAATTGGTGGTGCACGACGGGCTGGTCGATCCGGCCATTCTGGCGATGGCCCCCGCAGGCGCGCGCTTCGTCTCGGTGGCCAAGCAGCGCAACCATCACACCCTGCCGCAGGAAGCCATCAACGCCCTTTTGGTGCGCGAAGCGCTGGCCGGCAATGATGTCGTCCGGCTGAAAGGCGGCGATCCGTTCATCTTCGGTCGTGGCGGGGAAGAAGCCGAATCCTGCCGCGCCGCTGGCGTTCCAGTTCATATCGTCCCCGGCATCAGCGCCGCCAATGGCGCCGCCGCCGCCGCGCAGATCCCGCTGACCCATCGCGACAGCGCGAGCATCGTCAGCTTCGTCGCCGGGCAGTGCAAGGGTCTGGCAGAACAGGACTGGGCTGGCCTGGCCGGCAAAGGCCGCACGCTGGTGATCTACATGGGCGTCAAGACCGCCCCCCAGATCGCCGAAAAGCTGATGGCGGATGGCCTCACCCCCGATGTGCCCGTTGCCGTGGTGGAAAACGCCGCGCGGGCCAGCATGCGGGTGTTGCGCGGGCCGCTTGCGGGCCTACCGGACCTTGTCACGCGCGAGCGGGTCAAAAGCCCCGCGCTCATCATCATCGGCGAAGTCACCGCGCGCGAAGACGCGACGCTGGCGGCGCTCGCACTGGAGGCAGCAGAATGAAGATCCTTACCGGCAACGACCTTAAGACCGGCGCGGTCACCTGGTGGACCGGCTATGACTGGTCGCTCCATGTCGAGGATGCGGTTGACGTCGGCAGCGAAGCCGACGCCATCCTCGCCCGCGAGGAAGGTGCCCGCCGCGTCAACGCCTCCTATGCGATCGATGCTGTGCGCGATACCGATGGCGGCGTCCGCCCGGCCCATATCAAGGACCGTATCCGCGCGCTCGGCCCGACCGTGCGCCCCGACCTTACATTGAAGCCGGCCGATCCGAACGCCGGAAACTGGGTGATCTGATGTACCGCTACGACCAATATGACCAGGCGATGGTCGATACCCGCGTCGCCGAATTCCGCGACCAGGTGGAACGCCGCCTTTCCGGCAAGCTGGCAGAAGAGCATTTTCGCCCGCTGCGGCTGATGAACGGTCTCTATCTCCAGCTGCATGCCTACATGCTGCGCGTGGCAGTGCCCTATGGCACGCTCAGCGGGGCGCAGATGCATGTGCTGGCCGATATCGCCGACAAGTACGATCGCGGTTACGGCCATTTCACCACCCGCCAGAACATCCAGTACAACTGGATCAAGCTGGAAGAGACGCCCGACCTTTTGGCCGATCTTGCCGCGGTGGAAATGCACGCCATCCAGACCAGCGGCAATTGCATCCGCAACATCAGTTCGGACCAATACGCCGGTGCCGCCGCCGACGAGCTGATCGACCCGCGCCCCTATGCCGAGCTGCTGCGCCAGTGGTCGAGCTTCCACCCGGAATTCTGCACCCTGCCGCGCAAGTTCAAGATCTGCGTGATCGCTTCCGACACCGACCGCGCGGCGATGAAGCTGCACGATATCGGCATCCGCATCATCCGCAATGACGCGGGCGAGATCGGCGCAGCGTTCTATGTCGGTGGCGGCATGGGTCGCACTCCGATGATCGCGCCCTGCATCCGCGAATTCGTCCCGCTCGACCAGCTGGTGACCTATTCGGAAGCCTGCCTGCGGGTCTACAACCGCTACGGCCGCCGAGACAACAAGTACAAGGCGCGGATCAAGATCCTGGTTCATGAACTCGGCGCGGCGGAATATACCCGCCAGGTCGAGGAAGAATTCGCTCACCTCAAGACACAAGGGATCGAACCGCCGATAGCCGAACTGGAGCGGATCAAGACCTATTTCGCCGATCCGGCCTTCGATGCTGATGCATCGGACGCAATCGACCGGAGCGATGCCCTCTTCGCCCGCTGGGTGGACCGCAACACCCATCCGCACAAGCAGAAGGGCTATGCCATCGCCACGATCAGCCTCAAGCCGGTCGGCGGCATCCCGGGCGACGCAAGCGCCCATCAGATGCATGTGATGGCCGATCTCGCCCGCGACTACAGCTTCGACGAATGCCGCGTCACCCATGCCCAGAACATCGTGCTGGCGCATGTGCGCAAGGCAGACCTCTACGCGCTTTGGCAGAAACTGGTCGCGGCGGACCTCGCCACGGCCAATCTCGACACCATCGGCGATATCATCGCCTGCCCCGGGCTCGATTATTGCAGCCTTGCCAATGCCCGCTCGATCCCGGTGGCGCAGAAGATCTCGCGTCGCTTTGCCGAGAGCGGCAAGGAAGACGCGATCGGCGAGCTGAAGCTGAAAATTTCGGGCTGCATCAACGCCTGCGGCCACCACCATGCCGGCCACATCGGCATCCTTGGCGTGGACCGCAAGGGCACGGAAAACTACCAGCTGCTGCTTGGCGGGTGCGAGGGGGACGATACCTCGCTCGGCAAGATTACCGGCCCCGGCTTTGACGAGGACGGCATTGTCGATGCGGTCGAAAAGGCCACCGACGTCTATCTCGCCCAGCGGCAGGAAGGGGAGCGTTTCCTCGACACTTACCGCCGCATCGGCGTCGATATCTTCAAGGAGGCGATCTATGGTTGAGTCGCAGTACCGCTTCCGCGACGACGAGCCCGTGGGTGATCCGGCCGTGACGGTCGATTCCTTCGCAGAGCAATCGAACGCCTCGGCCGTGCGGATCGAGCCGGGCGATGATGCCCGCGAATTGCTGCCCTATCTCGAGCAGTTGCGGCTGGTGGAAGTGAATTTCCCCGCCTTCACCGATGGCCGGGGCTATTCCGCCGCTCGCGTGCTGCGCGAGGCGGGCTACACCGGCGAGCTTCGCGCGGTCGGCGAAGTGCTGGTCGACCAGATTGCAGCTCTGCGCCGCTGCGGCTTTGACAGCTTCGCTCCCGACAAGCCGCTCGATCCTGCCGACGTCGATAGCGCGTTTGCCCGCTGGCCCGATGTCTACCAGGCCACCACCGATGGCCGGGTGCCGATCTGGTCAAAACGCCATGGCTGAGCGCAGCGCCGCCCTTCGCGAGGTCGACCGGATCGATACCGGTCCGCGCTTCATGGCGGAGGATGCGGCGCGTCTGAATGAGCGCTTTGCCGATTGCACCACGCTGGAACTGCTGCGCGCGGTGCTGATCGACGGCGTGGCCGGCAAGGTCGCGCTGGTATCCAGCTTTGGCGCGGAAAGCGCGGTGCTGCTGCATCTGGCCGCGCAGGTTTCCCGCCATGTGCCGGTGCTGTTTCTTGAAACCGGCAAGCATTTCCCTGAAACGCTGGCCTATCGCGATACGCTGGTCGAACGGCTCGGCCTGGCCGACCTGCGCAACCTCACCCCCGATGCCGATGTGCTGGCGGCCAGGGACGGCAATGGCCTGCGCTGGTCGTTCGATCCCGATGGCTGCTGCGAAATCCGCAAGGTCGCGCCGCTGGCCGGGGCGCTGGCACAATTCGATGCCTCGCTTACCGGGCGCAAGTCCTTCCAGTCCGCAACCCGCGCCAATCTGCCCCGGTTTGAACTGGACACGTCCGACGCGCAGGGAAGGCTCAAGATCAATCCGCTGATCGACTGGTCGGCCGACGATATCCAGCAATGGCTCGATGCCAACCACCTGCCGCGCCATCCGCTGGTCGCGCTGGGATATCCCTCGATCGGCTGCTCGCCCTGCACCAGCAAGGTCGCTCCGGGTGAAGACCCGCGTTCGGGCCGCTGGAAGGGCTGGGACAAGATCGAATGCGGCATCCATGGCGTTGCGGCCACCGAAAACCCGGAAGATCTGCCGCCGGGCTACGAACCGGCGTTCTGATCGCCCGCGTTCACAACCACCCGGCCTCGCGATACCATTGCGCCGTTGCCGCCATCCCGTCGCGCGTGGCGATTCGGGGAATCCAGCGACTGTCCGGCACCGCCAGCGCGGGGTTCACCACCCAGTCGGGATGAGTCATATAGGCAACCCGGTCGAGCGTCAGCTTGGCCTTGTCGCGGCGGAACAAGCGGTCGGCGCGGGCCAGCGCTTCCAGCACCGGCTTCGACAGATGCGGCACCCACGGGCGGCGACCGACCGACCAGCCGATCATCCGGGCCAGTTCGCGATGGCTCCACCCTTGTTCGCGCCCATCATCCGCCTCGAACAGGTGATGGGTCACATCCTCCCCGCCCGCCAGCAGTGCCAGCAGCAGTTCGGCGAGGTCGCTGACATGGATGAGCGAGGCCCGCCCGTTACCCGAAGGCATCGGCACCACGCCCAGCCGCGCGGCGCGGAACAGTTCGAACATTTCCCGGTCGCGCGGGCCATAGATCGCGGGCGGGCGGACAATGGTCCAGTCAAGCCCGCTGGCAGCGACGATCCGCTCCGCCCGCGCCTTGGACGCGCCATAATCCGACAATTGCGGCTCGCGCGCCGCCAGCGAGGAAACGAAGATCAGGCGCGGCACGCCTGCCGCCACCGCCGCCTCGACCAGTTCCATCGTCCCCGCGACATTGCCCGCCTCGAACCCGACGGCATCGGGCGCGTTGACCACCCCGGCGACATGGATCACCGCTTCCACTCCGGCTACCAGCCGGTCCAGTGCGGGGCGGTCGGACAAATCGCCTTCGATCCAGGTGAGATTGCTGCGCGGCTGCTGCGGCTTGCGGGTCAGCGCACGCAAGTCCAGCCCATGCTCGAAGGCCGCATCGACCAGCGCCTGCCCGACGAAACCGGTCGCGCCGGTCAGCGCAACCAGGCCTTTTCCCGTCATTTCAGGACCAGCTGGTCGCGATGCACCACCGCCGAACGCGGCGCATAACCAAGAATTTCACCATGTTCGCCCGAGCGGCGGCCCTTCAGCAGGGCGCATTCGGCGGCGTCATATTCGACTAGTCCCTGCGCCAGCATATACCCTTCGCCATCGCGGATCGCCACCACGTCGCCGCGCGCGAAATCACCCTCGACTTCGGTGATGCCGGTGGCGAGCAGGCTTTTGCCCAAAGCCAGCGCCTCGGCCGCGCCGGTATCGATCACCAGCGAGCCCTTGAGGCGGATACGCCCGCCCAGCCATGCCTTGCGGGCACCATCGCGGCGGCGCGGCAGGAAGATCGTGCCGATCCCGCCGCCCAGCGCTCGGGCGACCGGATTTTCGAACGTGCCGTTGATGATGACGAGCGCGATGCCCGCCCGTTCCGCGATCTCGGCGGCCTGCAATTTGGCGGTCATCCCGCCCGAACCCATGCCCGAACCGGACCCGCCCGTGGCCATGGCATGGACTTCCGCCGTCACCCCGCGCACTTGCGGCAGCAGGCGCGCATCAGGATCGGCGGGATTGCGGTCATAAAGGCCATCGACATCGGACAGCAGCAGCACCGCGTTGGCCCGCGCCGCCTGCGCCACCCGCGCGGCCAGCCGGTCGTTGTCGCCAAAGCGGATTTCCTGCGTGGCCACGCTGTCATTCTCATTGACCACCGGCACCGCGCCCGCTTCCAGCAACCGGCCCAGCGTGGCAGCGGCATTGAGATAGCGGCGGCGATCTTCCAGATCTTCCAGCGTCAGCAGCAATTGTGCGGCGATCAGCCCCTGCCCGCCCAGCAGTTCGGACCATAGTTCGGCCAGCGCGATCTGCCCGACAGCGGCGGCGGCCTGCGCATCGGCCAGGCTCGCCCGCCCGCCCTTGGGCAGACCGAGCGTGGCCGCACCCAGCGCGATCGCGCCGGAACTGACCACCACCACGTCCTGACCGTTCCTGCGCGCTGCGGCGATTTCGGCGACCAGCCCCGCCAGCCAGTCGCGCCTTGCCTTGCCATCCTTGCCCACCAGCAGGGCCGAGCCGACCTTGAGGACAAGGCGGCGGCAGGCCGAAGGATCGGCGAGATCGGCAAGGCGAGCGACTGACATGGCGGGGGGCTTAGCCATATTGCGGAATTCTGCAAACCGGGTTTGTTCGGCTCAAAGCGGCGACCAGGGCTTCTCGTCCGCGTCCTGCTCCACTTCGCCGCTGGGGCGCTCGGTCGCGGTGGAGGCAGGAAGATAGCGCAGCACCGCATCGAGCAGCGCATCCACACCCTTGCCGGTAGCCCCGGAAATCGGGAACACCTCGTCCGCCCCGGCTTCCAGCAGTTCCCTTGCATAGGCCGCCACCAGTTCGTCATCGACCAGATCGACCTTGTTGAGCACGACCAGCCTAGGCTTGTCTTCCAGCCCTTCGCCATAGGCGGCCAATTCGTCCTCGACGACATGCATCGCCTCGACCGGCTCCATCCCTTCGACATCGATCAGGTGGATCAGCACGCGGCAGCGTTCGATATGGCCAAGGAAGCGATCGCCGATCCCTGCCCCCTCCGCCGCGCCTTCAATCAGGCCGGGAATGTCGGCCAGCACGAATTCGCGGCCCTTGTGGCGGACCACCCCCAGCTTCGGCACCAGCGTGGTGAAGGCATAATCGCCGACCTTGGCCTGCGCATTCGACACCTGGTTGATGAAAGTGGACTTGCCGGCGTTGGGCAGCCCGACCAGCCCCGCATCGGCCAGCAGCTTCAGCCGCAGCCAGACCCACAGCTCCTCGCCCGGAAGGCCGGGCTGGTGCTGGCGCGGGGCGCGGTTGGTGCTGGTCTTGTAGCTGGCATTGCCGCGCCCGCCGAGGCCGCCTTCCAGCAGGGTGACCCGCTGGCCCAGCTCGACCATATCGGCCAGCACGGTCTCGCGGTCATCGTCGAGAATCTGGGTGCCGACCGGTACCTTGATCACCAGCGGCTTGGCGCTGGCTCCGGTGCGATCCTTGCCCATGCCATGGCCGCCACGCGGAGCCTTGAAATGCTGCGTATAGCGAAAGTCGATCAGCGTGTTGAGCCCGGCAACGGCCTCGAACACAATATCGCCGCCGTGGCCGCCATCACCGCCATCGGGTCCGCCATATTCGACATATTTCTCGCGCCGGAAGCTGACCGCACCGGGCCCGCCCCCGCCGGAACTGACATAAATCTTGGCCTGGTCGAGAAAATGCATCTTTGTCTTGCCTCAAGCGCCGACGGGGCCATCCGGCCCCTTGGCAATCCTTCGCGCGAAGCGCTCCGGGCGCGCAGTCGCGCTTGCGAGGCCTAAAGCCCCGAACCATTCAAACCCTCCGGCCGATCACGGTAACCGGTTCGCGACCAGCGAACCGCATGGCCGACTGGCCGCCCGCAGGCCCTCAGGGCCGAGGAATTCGCGAGCGCGGATGCGCTTGCGTAATCAAGAGTCAAGGCACTGGAATGGTGGAGCCGAGGGGAATCGAACCCCTGACCTCGTCATTGCGAACGACGCGCTCTCCCAACTGAGCTACGGCCCCGTTCCAGTACAATCCACAAGAGCGTCTCTGCCCGAGGGAGCGCGCCTCTTAGCGAAGAGGGTCCGCGCATGAAAGAGCAAAATTGCGCCTTTTGGGGCTCTACTGCGCCAGAAGGCTGGTGCTGGTGTGCCCGCTTGTGCCGTATCGCGCCTCCCACGAGGCCAGTTCGACCTGGTATTGTTCGTAGCGGCGATAGAAATCGTCGAACACCACTTCGACATTGGGCAGGCTGCGCGCGGCGAAGGCTTCCAGCCCGGATGACGGCACCGTGCCAACCTCGCGGCTGACAGCCATCACCGCATCGCAGAAGTTGTTGATCGTCGGCGGCAGCGCGAAGTGGTTGTAGACCGCTGTCATATAGGCTTCGCGCTTGACGATGTAGCTGGAGCCATATTTCTTGCGAAACTCCGCATCGACCGTCTTGTTGACCGTCGTCAGCGTCTTGGCGTTCTTGATCAGGAAGGTTCGATAGGCCGGAAGGATTTCCGCATGGCGGGCATTGCTGCAATTGAGCGCCGCGACATTGAAAGCGGAACGCAGATTCCAGGTGGTCTGCGCCGGGGAGATGCCGCGATTGACGCTGCGCCGCAGCCCGTCGGAATCGACCGGCGGCAGTTCGATCAGATGCGACGCGCCATTGGGCGGGATTGGCCGCATCGGGATCCGCTCCGGCGGCGGTGGCGGGGGGGGAGGCGTGGATTTGGGCGGGGTCGGACCGCAGCTGGCAAGCAGCGCAAACCCCAGCGCAGCGGCGAAACCGCACAGCCTGGACCCGGTTCTGCCGGACAATCCCGAACGCTGCATGTCGTCAACCACTCCCTGTCTCCCTGACCGGCATCGGCCAGTTATCGTAAATTCCGCGCGATAGGGATATTCCCTAATCGGCTTTGCGCCCAAAGAAAATGCCCGGGACGCCCAGCGGCGCCCCGGGCACGTCAAAGGGAAGCCTGATTGCGACTACCTGCGGTCGCCCATGAAGCTGAGCAGGAACTGGAACATGTTGATGAAGTCCAGATACAGCGTCAGCGCACCCAGCACCGCAGCCTTGCCGGCGAATTCGGTACCGGCGACATGGGTA
The DNA here is from genome assembly GCA_947479055.1 of Erythrobacteraceae bacterium. GTDB lineage: Bacteria > Pseudomonadota > Alphaproteobacteria > Sphingomonadales > Sphingomonadaceae > CANJYE01. The sequence continues at coordinate 69,137 of CANJYE010000006.1, read as the reverse complement.
TACTGGTTCTTGAGCGCCTGCGTGTCATAGGCCGTGAGGCCCGCGAAGATCAGCACGCCCAGAAAGCTCACCGCCCAATAGAGGCCCGGCGACTGGAGCCAGATGTTGAGCAGGCTGGCGATCAGCAGCCCGACCACGCCCATGATCAGGAACGTGCCGAAAGCCGACAGATCCTTCCTGGTGGTGTAGCCGAACAGGCTGAGCCCGGCGAAGGCGCCCGCCGTGGCGAAGAAGGTCGCAGCGATCGAACCCCCGGTATAGACGAGGAAGAGGGTCGAGAGCGAAACGCCCATCAGCGCGGCGAAGGCCCAGAACAGCACCTGCAGCGTGGTGGTGGTAAAGCGGTTGGCCCCGAAGCTCATCGCGAAGACGATCGCCAGCGGCGACAGCACAAACATCCAGCGCAGCGGGGTGCCCATCAGCGCCATCGCCATGCCCGACTGCGCCATCAGCAGCGCAATGATGCCCGACAGCAGCACGCCCGAGGTCATATAGTTGTAGATCGACAGCATGTGCCGACGCAGGCCGATGTCATAGCTGGCGGCGCGGCCGATGGTGGTGCCATTCAGGCTCGGAGAACCGCCCAACCCCGACGAGGTATTGCGGGGGTCATTCCAGTTTGCCATTTTCGGTCCCTAACTCCTGTTGGCCGGTGCGGAATAGCGCCGGTCACACGCGCGAATATCGCGATTGCCCCGACACTTTTCAAGCAAAACCGGAGCGAATCGTTCCGAGACCCGCAGAGCGGACAATGCCGTAGCCGGGCTTTACGCTTCCTGACTGCCGGGATTGGCCGCCGCGCGGGCCTGTGCGGCCATTTCCGCGCCGCGATCGCGCGCGGCCCGCAAGGTCGCCTCGACCAGCCGGGCGAGCGCACCACCAGCGTCCAGCGCCTTCAGCCCGGCCTCGGTCGTGCCCCCCGGACTGGCCACGCGGCGGGCGAGTTCTCCGGGGCTTTCACCCGACTGCGCCGCCAGCGCCGCGGCGCCCTCGACCGTGGCCAGCGCCAGCCGCTCGGCCTGCGCGCGCTCCATACCAAGCGCGGTGGCGCCGGTGGCCAGCGCATCGATGAAGCGATAGAGGAAGGCCGGGCCGGACCCTGCCAGCGCGGTCACAAGGTCGAACAGTGATTCCGCCAGCCATTCGGTCAGGCCGAGCGGGGCCAGCAGCGCGGCGATCCGCTCCTGCCCGGCGCTGTCCAGCCCCTGCGCCGCCAGCGCGACCGGTGACTTGCCAAGCGCGGCGGAAAGGTTGGGCATCACCCGGACAATCGCCCCGGCGCGCGGGAAATGACCGGCCAGCGTCGCCAGTTCCACTCCGGCGAGGATCGAAAGCAGCATCGCATCCGGCCCGGCCAGCGCCTCCAGCGACGGCGCGACATGGGCCAGGATCTGCGGCTTCACGCCGAGCAGGATTGCGTCGAAGGCTTCTTGCGGCGCATCGCGCAGCAGCGTGACGCCATCAGGCGCACGATCAAGGACCGGGTCAAGGATGGTGAAGTCAGCGGGATCGCGCCCGGCGGCGAGCCAGCCTTGCAGCATGGCACCGCCCATGTTGCCGCAGCCGACGATCAGGATTCTGGGAAGCTTGCTCATGGCTTCACCGCTTGCGACAGGCGGCAGGCCCGGTCAAGCTTTTGGCCTCAAGCCTCTCCGGCCGCATCCACCAGCGCGCTGGAAAGGGCATCGGCCGGGCTCTTGTCGCCCCACAGCACAAACTGGAACGCCGGATAGAACCGGTCGCACTCCTCGATCGCCGCCTCGACTGCCATTTGCGCCTGGGCGAGGCTCAGCAAGCCATCATCGCCCAGCATCAGCCCGTGGCGGTAAAGCAGCACCCCGCCGCTCGACCAGATGTCGAAATGGCCCAGCCAGAGCTGTTCGTTGACCAGCGCCAGCAGTTCGAACATCGCGATCCGCTTGCCATCCGGCACCCGCACGTCGGGCAGGCACAGCAGCTGAAGGACATGGTCCTCCGAACGCCAGATGCCGCGAATCTGGTAATTGGCCCAGCTGCCCTGGATTTCGCCCGAAATCTCGTCGTCGCCGATGAATTCGCAGGGCCAGCCACGCGCCTCGAACAACGAGGCCAGCATGTCCACCGGAGCCGCATCGTCATCGCGATCGCCGTCATGCCCGCTCATTCTCATCGCCCGCTCATTCTCCTGGGCTGCGCCCTAACTGCCGCCCTTACAGAGGCTGGATGCGCGGGGCCGCTGCCATCCGCAATGGAGCAGGCGCGCGCACTTGGGCAAAACTTCACAAGCCTGTTCACAAGCTGTGCAAAAGGAGGGGAGGAAATGGCCGCTCACTTGCCCGAAGGCAGCGGATCGACCGCTTCACCCTCGTCGCTGGTGAAGGCGAAGGAGTCGATTTTCGCGGCCTTGACTTTCTTGAGGAAGGCCTGGGCTTCCTTGTCGTTCGGGAAGGGCCCCGCCAGCAGGCGATTGGTCTGGCCCCATTTGGCGACATAGGGCTTGCGGCCCTTGAAGAGCTCCACTTCCTCGCGGTTGTAGCGCCGCCAGTCGAAGGCCAGCGCATCGCGGTTGCGGCCGGTGCCGACCTGCACCCAGATCCGGCTCGGCGCGACCGGCTTGGGCGGCGGCGGCGCGACCTTGGGTTCGGGCAGCTGATCGCGCTTCGGCTTGATCTTGCTGAGATCGACAGCGCCCGCTGCCGGTTTGGCGGGCGGCGGCGGCAGGCTGAGATCGGCAAAGGCTTCCGCCACGCTGAGCGCGCGGGCGGGCGCGGGTGGAGGCAAGGATGCCGGTGCCGGTGTGGCGGCAACCGGCGCAGGTTCTGCTGCTGCGACCTGCGTTGCCGGAGCAGGTTCGACCGCTGGCACTGGTGTCGGCTGGGCCACCGCAATCGACAGCGACGGCGCGGGAACCGCCGGGGCTGCTGTTGGCAGGGGTGGTGTTGATGGAGGCGCCGGTTCGGCAACCGCCACGCGGACTGGCTCTGCGACAGACGCAGCCACAGCCGCGCGGGCGCGCGCTTCCGCTTCGGCCCGGGCCAGCGCTGCAGCCTTGGCCCGTTCGGCCTCTGCTGCCCGTGCGAGCGCATCGGCCCTCGCCCGTTCGGAAGCTTCGGCCCGGGCCTTCTCGGCGGCAGCCTGCGCGCGCTGACGCTCCTGCGCTTGCTGTTGGGCAAGCAGCGCCTCGCGTTCTTCGCGCTGGCGGCGTTCCTTGCGGGTTTCCTTGCGCTGCGCTGCCGCCGATTTCGCGCCCAGCGGCTCGCCGCTGGGGATCAGCCCGGCGTCGGCGGTTCTCGGGCGGGGGCGGGAACCGGGCCGGGCGGCAATGCGCGGATCGTCGCGTCCGACATCGGCAGCTTGCGGGAAATGCCCGAAATTGGCGGCAGCGGCCTGTTGCGCCGGGGTCAGGCGCGGCATGTAGCGCAGATAGGGCGCAAGCCGCGCCGCCATGTCAGGGGTCAGCCGGACATCGGCTATCGCCATCGCGCCCTTGATGTCCCCGAGGATGGCAAGGGCAAAGGCGCGGGTACGATAGGCAGCAAGATCGCGGCGATCGAGCAGGGGCCGCAACGCGGCTTCGGCCCCGATCCGATCGCCGCTGATCGCGAGGCTCAGCGCAAGGCGGCGCGAGACCTCGTCATCCGGCCCGCCCGCCAGCTTCTGACGGTAAAGCTCCTGCGCGCGCATATTGTCGCCGACAAGATCGTGGGCAAGGCCGCGGTCACCGGCCAGTTCCGTCCCAACCGCGCCGGCCTTCTCCGCCTCGTCAAACATCAGCAGCGCGTCGAAGGGGTTTTCGCTGCGGACATAGGCAGCGGCGAGCCCCGCCTTGGAACGGGCATTGCCCGGCGCCAGCACGTCGGCCCGGCTGAAGAAGCCAATCGCCGCATCAACATCGCCCAGCTTGAGCGAGGCATTGCCGGCATCGACCAGCGCATCAACATCCTGAGAATTGCGCGCCAGCCGACCCAACGCCTGGTTGAGCTCGGAAACACCGGCGGGTGGCAAGGGCTGGATCACAGGGCGGGACACCGGGGCGCTGCTGCCCGCCGCGCCGGGTTGCGCAATGGCCGCGCCCGGCCAGACAAGCGCCAGCCCCGTGGCTGCCAGCAGCCATCGTGCCCTCAGACCCGCCTTGATACCGATACCGGGCACTACCTACCCCTCACGCGTGGCACCGACGACAGTCGCCGGGTGCCCGCGCCTTTGCTTCCGCGACCCTGAACCTGTGCCGAACGGACGGCAAACAGGCTGCCTACTGGTTGTTCTGCCGACCAAGGAAGCGCGGAATGCTGAGCGAAGGGCCACCGTCGCCATCGTCATCCCCGTCATCTTCTTCGTCGCTCCCCCCCGCGCCGCGCGAGAGATTGGCCATCCGCTCGAACAGGGTTGCACCGCCGACGCCACTGCGGGCACCACCGCCACTACCGCCGGACAGGAGACTGCGGCGCCGTCCGCCGGGATTGGGAGCGACCGGCTCATCCTCTTCTGCCAGCCGATCGGCATCGGCAAACAGGCCATCATCGCCGAAGCCGCGCGGGGCAGCCGGAGCGCCACCCGCCAGCCCGGCAGGTTGGTCTTCGTCGTCACCGCCAGCTTCCAGCGTCAGCTCGAAAGCCTCTTCATCGTCATCGTCCGGACCAGCCGCGCGGCTGGCCGGTGCGGGCACTGCGCCGAGCAGCGAGCTGTAGCTGGCGCTGCTGCTCTCATCCTCGTCGTAGCCCTCGTCATAGGCTTCGTCTTCCTCGGGTTCGTTGATTGCCACCGGGGCGGGAGCGGGCTCATAGGCGACCGGCTCGCGCGGGATGGCGACCGGCTCCTCAGGAGCGGCATAGGCTGGCGGTGCCGGGTCGAACCCGACCTCGTCGGCAATCTCGTCCTCGGTCGGCAGCGGCAGCGCCGGGCGCTTGGGCGCGCGGGCGGCAGCCAGGTTGACCGGGCGCGAAGTATCGTATTCGCGCACGGGCTGGCTACCCATCTGATCGATGCCGGTGGCGACCACGGACACGCGGATGCGGCCCTTGAGATCGGGATTGAAGGCCGAGCCCCAGATGATGTTGGCATCGGGATCAACCAGTTCGCGGATGTGGTTGGCGGCCTCGTCCACTTCGAGCAGGCGCATGTCGTCGCCGCCGATGATCGAGATGATAACACCCCGGGCACCCTGCATCGACACGCCATCCAGCAGCGGATTGGCGATGGCGCGTTCAGCCGCTTCGAGCGCGCGGTTTTCGCCCTCGCCTTCGCCGGTGCCCATCATCGCCTTGCCCATCTCGCCCATGACTGAGCGGACGTCGGCGAAATCGAGGTTGATCAGGCCCGGCATCACCATCAGGTCGGTGATCGAACGGACACCTTGCTGCAACACCTCGTCGGCCAGCTGGAAGGCTTCCTTGAACGTGGTGTCGGCCTTGGCCACCAGAAACAGGTTCTGGTTGGGAATGACGATCAGCGTATCGACATGCTTCTGCAGTTCGGCAATGCCGGCATCAGCCGAGCGCATCCGGCGCGTGCCTTCGAACAGGAACGGCTTGGTTACCACGCCAACCGTCAGCACGCCCATCCGGCGGGCAGCCTCGGCGATGACCGGGGCCGCGCCCGTGCCCGTGCCGCCACCCATGCCGGCGGCGATGAAGCACATGTTGACACCCTGCAACGCCCGCTCGACCTCGGCGACCGTCTCCTCGGCGGCGGCGCGGCCGACTTCGGGACGGGAACCGGCACCAAGACCCTGGGTGATGTCCGGACCGAGCTGGATGCGGTGGTCCGCGGTCGAGCTGTTGAGCGCCTGGGCATCGGTGTTGGCGACGATGAAGTCGACACCTTCGATCTGGGCGTTGATCATGTTCGCAATCGCGTTGCCGCCCGCGCCGCCGACACCGATCACGGTAATCCGGGGGCGAAGCTCCTCAACCGAAGGCGGGCCAATATTGATGCTCATTTTGCTCCCTCCAGGAGACGCGATACGCGGGAAAAAAGACGGTTGGTAGGCTTGTGCCATAAACGGAATCGCGGGTGCATAAGAGAATTCCCCTTATCCACAGTGACGCGACCCCCGGAAGGCGCCCGCCGTGGCATCAGAAATACTCCCTGAGTGCGCTAAACACCCGCTGGACGAGCCCCAGCCCGGCGTAGCGCACTGCCGGCTGATAGGTCGGGCCGATGGTGCGGATGTCGACCGGATCGGCTGCGGCATAGAGTACGAGCCCGGCCAGCGTCGAAAATCCGGGCACGGCATGCGCTTCGGGCAGGCCCTTCAACTGCGGCGGGCGGCCGATCCGCACCGGGCGGCCCAGCGCGGACTGGATGTAATCGGCAATCCCGGCCAGTTCGCAACCGCCGCCGGTCAGCACCACCTGGCGGCCCTGCTGCCCGCTGAAGCCCATGAACTTCAGGGCCTTGCCGACATCTTCCATCAGTCGGCCGAGCTGGGCCGTGATGACCGAGACCAGTTCGGCGCGCGGGATGCGGTTCTTGTCGTCGGCATGGCGAGCGACCGGGCCAGCTCCTTCCTCACCCGGGCCATTGACCGGCACCCACTCGCGATGGTCGGTCGGGCTGGCGATGGCGGAGCCGGACACGCATTTCAGCCGTTCGGCCTGGAAGCGGCGGATGCCGAATTCGCTGGCAATGGCGTCGGTCACGTCGCCCGAGCCAAGCGGGATCGCCACCAGCCCGACCAGCATGCCGGAGGCATAAACCGAGACATTGGTCACTTCACCGCCGATCTCGATCAGCGCGACGCCCAGTTCGCGTTCTTCCGGCGAAAGGCAGGCATAGCCCGCCGCAATCGGCGAGGCGACCACCGCCTCGACATCGAGATGGGCGTTCTGCACCGCCTCGGTGATGTTGCGGATCGGTGCGCCTTCGGCCAGCATGACATGGATATCGACCCCCAGCCGTTCGGCATGGAGCCCCTTGGGGTTGGCGACGCCATGGGCACCGTCCAGCGTGTAATGGGCCGGCTGGGCATGCAGCACCATCCGCCCGTCGGGCTGGAGACTTTCGCGCGCGGCGACCAGCAGATGCTCGACATCGTGATCCTCGATCCGTCGCCCGCCGATATCGATCTCGACCTGACTGATCCGGCTGGTCAGGCCCGCGCCGGAACAGCCGATCCAGACCTTGGATACACTGGTCCCGGCCAGCTTTTCGGCCCGCTCGATCGCGTCGCGCACGGCATAGGTGGCCGCAGCCATGTCGGTGACATAGCCGCGCCTGATCCCCTGCGCCGCGCGATGGCCGGAGCCGAGCACGACCATCTCACCGGTCTCGGACAGGCCCGCGATCATCGCCGAGATGCGGAAGGAGCCGATGTTGACCGCGCCGAACACGCGGGAAATGCGGGGAGGCGGGGCCATCAGTGCGTTTCCTCCCTGGTGGTGGGCTTGGCAGCTTCCCTGGCGTCGGACTGGGCGGCCTCTGCCACCTTGGCGGCCTTCGCTGCGGCGGCTGCGGCAGCCTCCTCGGCAGCCCGGCCCGGCACGCGCATGTAGATCCGTTCCGGCGCGCGCATGTCGAACATCGCGACCCGCCCGCCGAGCAGGCGGTTGACCCCGTCGAGCCGGGCGAAGGAGACCAGCGCCATCGCCCCAGGCTTCTCGCCCTGCGGCAGAGCCAGTACCTGGCCGGTGTCGAAGGTCAGGTTCCAACGGCGGTTGCCGACCCATTCCGCCTCGTCCACCCGCTGACGCAGCGCCGGGGCGGCATCGAGCAGCAGGGTCAGCTGGGCCACCTGCCTGCCCGCCCCCGGGCCGGAAATGACCAGCATGCCCTTGGCATTGGCCGGAGAAACCGGTTCGAGTTCATGGCCGGTCGCGTCGATCAGCACCAGTCTGCCGGGCCTGCGCAGCACGGCATGGGGCTTGCGCTCGACGATATCGACCACCAGTGTTTCGGGCAGCTGGCGCGATACCCGCGCGTCTTCCACCCACGGCAGTTCGAGCAATTGCGCGCGCAGCCCTTCGACATCGACCAGCGGCATCGCCCGGTCGCGCTCACCCAGCACGCGCTCGTAAACCTTGAGTTCGTTCATCCGCTCGACCCCGCGCACATCGACACGGCGCACCTCGAAGCCCGCGTCCGCCGCCATCGCCGCGACCTGCATGCTGGCCAGCGCGGGCAGCCCGGCAAGGCTGGCGACGATCCAGGCCAATGCCACCGCGCTGCCCAGGATCAGCGCAAGGAAGAAATGATGGAGCTGTTCCTCGGTGAACGGCAGCCAGCGCATCGCCGCATCGATTGCGCTGCCTGAAGTGACCCGGGCCTTTCTGACCTTGGCCTTCGCACCCTGTGCGGCGGCAGAGCGGCGCACGCCATGCGCCTTGCGCTTGATTGTCTGGCTCATGGCGCATCCTTTCCACGCAGAGCGTCAGCGATGATCGCCTCGACCAGATCGCCGTAATCCATCCCGCAATAGCGCGCCTGTTCCGGCACCAGGCTGAGCGGGGTCATCCCCGGCTGGGTGTTGGTTTCCAGCAGGAAGATGCCTTCCACGCCCTGATGATCGTCCCAGCGGAAATCGGACCGGCTGGTGCCCGCACAGCCCAGAATGCGATGGGCGCGCAAGGCGTAATCCTTGCAGGCTTCGGTGATTTCGTCGGGAATTTCCGCTGGGCAGACATGCTCGGTCATGCCCTCGGTGTATTTGGCCGCAAAATCGTAAAAGCCGCTCTGGGGCTTCAGTTCGGTGACGCACAGGGCCCGATCACCGATAACGGCAGCAGTCAGTTCACGCCCGCGAATGAAGGGTTCGGCCAGCAGTTCGGGAAATTCCTGCCACGGCCCCACCGCATCGCGACGGATCGGATGGCCGCAGCCGCTATCCTCCATCACGATCGCCACGCCGACCGAGGAGCCTTCATTGACCGGCTTCAGGACATAGGGGCGCGGCAGCGGATCGCCGTCGAACAGCGTTGCACTCTGAACGATCCGCCCTCCCGGCATGGGTATGCCATGCGGCACCAGCGCCTGCTTGGTCAGCTGCTTGTCGATGGCGATGACGGAGGTGGCGAGGCCGGAATGGGTATAGGTCAGGCCCATCAGATCCATCAGCCCCTGCACCGTGCCATCTTCCCCCGGCACGCCGTGGAGCGCGTTGAACACCACGTCGGGCGCGGCATCGGCCAGCCGCGCGGCGACATCGCGGCCCATGTCGATCCGCGTGACCTTGTGCCCGCGCGCTTCCAGCGCATCGGCCACGCCATTGCCGCTCATCAGCGACACTTCGCGTTCGCTGGACCAGCCCCCCATCAGGACGGCGACATGGAGTTTGAGGAGCGTCATGAATTGAGTCTCATTTGGTATAGAGCAGGCTGTTGAGAGATAACGTAATCGTCACAACCTTCGTCCCAAGGAAAAAGCCCCTGCTGCGCGCCTGGCCAAACAATCTGGTAGGCTTCGCAGAGTTCCGTTCCAAAGGTTCGGCGATGAAACCACATCGCTGAATTGAATAAATCCGAGGTAATGCGTTCTTTCGCAACCGCACGCGCAACAACCTCAAAGCCATCCAGAATTCCTGGAAATTTAGCCCCTTCAACTAATCTTGCTCCATCGTCGCAGGCCTTCCAGATGAGGTTCACCATTTGCTGCATCAGCGAATGGGAGAGGCCAAATACAATTACCTCCCCTTGCCCCAAAGACTTTGTAAAACCGATAGAATACGCGAAATTAGGCTCATTGCCCTCAGGATCAAAAACGCCGGTCACAAAGCAACCGTCGTTCTCGACACAGTCAAGAATTCGCTGTTCATAATCATCCAGAGCAGGTTCGTCGGTCATGACTTCCCCACTCTCTGTATTTCCCATTCCAGCTCAGTGCCGCTTTGCGCCTTCACCCGTCGCCGAATTTCCTCGCCCAGCGCCTCGATCTCGGCGCTGGTGGCGGCACCGGTGTTGATGAGGAAATTGGTGTGCTTCTCGCTCACCTGCGCGCCGCCCAGGGCGAGGCCGCGGCAACCGGCGGCATCGACCAATTCCCACGCCTTGTGCCCCGGCGGATTCTTGAAGGTGGAGCCGCCGGTCTTGCTGCGCAGCGGCTGCGACGCTTCGCGGCTGGCGCTGATCCGGTCCATCTCGGCCTGGATCGCCGCCGGATCGCCCGGACTCCCTCGAAACCGCGCGGCGACGACAATCGCGCCATCGGGCAATTCGGAATGGCGGTAGGTATAGCGCAACTCCGCGACCGGCAGCGTCACCAGCGCGCCATCGCGCAGCACCACGTCGCAGGTCGTGAGGATATCCCTGACCTCGCGGCCATAGGCCCCGCCGTTCATCCGCACGAAGCCGCCGACCGTGCCGGGGATCGAGCGGAGGAATTCGAGGCCCGCGATGCCATGGTCGCGCGCGGTGGAGGAGACGAGAATCCCGCTCGCCCCGCCGCCGCAATCGAGCGTGGTGGCATCCACCCGTTCCACCTTGGCAAAGGCCTTGCCCAGCCGCACGACCACGCCCGGAACCCCGCCATCGCGCACGATGAGGTTGGAGCCAAGGCCTAGGGCCATGACCGGCACATCCGGATCAAGATCGCGCAGGAAGGCCTGAAGATCGGCCACATCCTTCGGCTCGAACAGCCACTGCGCCGCGCCGCCGGCCTTGAACCACACCAGCGGGGCGAGCGGGGCTTGCGCGGTAAGTTTGCCCCGGGCGAGCGGCAGCGCGCGGGCTTCGACAGGCTCAGCCTGAGCGGATCTGGGTAAAGAACCAGTCGCGCTCATCCTGAGCTTGTCGAAGGATGCCGCGCTGCGGTCAGGCCCCGCCATCATACCGCCCTCCGTGCCCGGATCCCATCGGCCAGCCCCGCCGCCCATTTGGTGATGTCTCCCGCGCCAAGGCAGACGACCATGTCGCCCGGCTGGACCGTGCCCGCCAGCGCATCGGCCAGTGCGTCCGGCCCGGCGATGACATGAGCGGAACGGTGGCCGCGTTCCTTCATTCCCGCTACCATCGTGTCGGAATTGACGCCTTCGATCGGCCGTTCACCAGCGGGATAGACTGGCGCGGCATAGACCATGTCGGCATCGTTGAAGGCGGTCTGGAATTCATCCATGTGATCGCGCAGGCGAGTGTAGCGGTGCGGTTGGACTACGGCGATTACCCGGCCCCTCACCCCTTCTCGGGCTGCGGCCAGCACGGCGCGGATTTCCACCGGGTGATGGCCGTAATCGTCGATCACGCTGACGCCATCCACCTCGCCCACCTTGGTAAAGCGGCGCTTGACCCCGCCAAACTTGGCAAAGCCGGTGCGGATCACCTCATCCGCAACGCCCATTTCCACCGCCACCGCCACTGCCGCCAGCGCATTCTGGACATTGTGGCGGCCGGGCATCGGCAGGGCGATATCCTCGATCCGGCGGAAGCTGCCGTCGCGCGCGCGCAGCACGGCCGTGAAGCGGTTGCCGCCGGGATAGGGGGTCACCCCTTCGCCGCGCACGTCGGCCTGGGCGGAAAAGCCATAGGTGATGACCCGGCGATCGCGCACCTTGGGGATCACCGCCTGAACTTCCGGGTGATCGATGCACAGCACCGCCGCACCATAGAACGGCACGTTCTCGATGAATTCGACAAAGGCCTGCCGGACCCGGTCGAAGCTGCCGTAATGATCGAGATGTTCCGGATCGATATTGGTGACGACCGCGATCGTGCCGTCAAGCCGCAGGAAGCTGCCGTCGCTTTCGTCGGCTTCCACCACCATCCAGTCACTCGCTCCCAGTCGGGCGTTCGAGCCGTAGCTGTTGATGATCCCGCCATTGATGACGGTGGGATCGACCCCGCCGGCGTCGAGCAAGGCCGCGACCATGCTGGTGGTGGTGGTCTTGCCATGGGTGCCGGCCACCGCCACCGTGTTCTTGAGCCGCATCAGTTCGGCCAGCATTTCCGCGCGGCGGACCACCGGCACGCGCAGTTCCAGCGCGGCAACCACTTCGGGATTGTCACGCCTGACCGCGGTGGAAGTCACAACGACGGCGGCATCGCCCAGATTTTCGGCCTTGTGGCCGATCATCACCTTGATCCCCCTCGCGCGCAGCCCTTCCACCACATAGCCTTCGGCAATGTCGGAGCCCTGCACCCGGTAACCCAGGTTGTGCATCACCTCGGCAATGCCCGACATGCCGATCCCGCCGATGCCGACGAAGTGGATCGTGCCGATCTCGGTGCCAACGCCTTTCATTGGGCCTCCTCCAGCGCCAGCGCTTCACGCGTGGTGGCCTTTGCCTCGCCGCCCATCCTGATGACGTCCATCAGCGGTGCACCGCCGAAGCTTTCGACCAGATCGGCGAGGGCCCTCGCGGCATTGGGCCGCCCGCAGTTCCATGCGGCATGGGCGGCATTGGCCAGCGTGGCCGGATGCTGGGCCATGGCCTGGATCTGCTTGGCCAGCTCCTTGCCGGTGAATTGCTCCTGCCGGATCGCCCGCGCGCCCCCCGCCCGGACCATCTCGCGGACATTGACTGTCTGGTGATCGTCGGTGGCGATCGGCAGCGGCACCAGGATGGCCGGGCGGCCCACCGCAGTCAGCTCGCAGATGGTCGAGGCCCCGGCCCGGCCGATGAACAGATGCGCATCGGCCAGCCGCGAAGCCATGTCCTCGAAATAGGTGCCCAGTTCAGCCGGAATGCCGTGGCTGGCATAGCGCTGGCGCACCGCCTCCAGATCTTCCGGGCGGCATTGCTGGGTCACCTGCAACCGCGCACGCAGAGCGGGCGGCAACATGGAAAGGCCATCGGGCACCACTTCGGACAGCACCCGCGCGCCCTGGCTGCCGCCGGTCACCAGCACGCGCAGCAACCCGTCCTCGCTGAACGGCGGGAACGGCCTGTTGCGCAATTCCAGCACTTCGGCACGGACTGGATTGCCAACGCAATGGACCTTGTGGCCATGCTTTTCCGCCAGCCGCTGGACATCCGGGAACGTGGTGGCGATCGCATCGACCCGCCCGGCCAAAAGGCGGTTGACCCGGCCCAGCACGGCGTTCTGTTCATGGATGATCGCGGGAATTCCGGCCGAAGTCGCCGCCAGCAGCGCGGGCAATGCCGGATAGCCGCCGAACCCGACCACCGCGCTCGGCTCGAAGCTTTCGAACAGGCGCAAGGCCATGCGCCGGCCTTCCAGGATGCCGCGCACGCCGCTCAGCCAGCTCAGCGGGTTCTTCGTCACTCGCCCGGCGGGGAGGATATGCGCAGTGAGTGATCGGGGCTTGCCGGGAATGGCCGCGCCCCGCTCGTCCGTGATCAGCGCGACATGGTGGCCGCGCTGCTCCAGCTCGGTCGCCAGCGCGAAGGCCGGAGTGATGTGCCCACCCGTGCCACCGGCGGCGAGGACGTAGTGTTTCGATGCGCGGCTCATCGCGCCTGCTCCTTGCTTGCGACCCGCCCGACCTGCCTGGCCGCCGACTTGCGCGGCCCGAGACCCAGCGCGGCGCGGAAGTTGAACCTGTCGCGAGTCAGGTAGGGATTGCGGCGGGTGATCGCCAGCAGGAAGCCGATCGTCAGGCACAGCGCGATGGTGGACGAACCGCCATAGCTGACCAGCGGCAGGGTCATGCCCTTGGAGGGAAACAGCTGGAGATTGACGAGGATGTTGATGAAGGCCTGCCCGCCGAACTGCGCGGCAAGGCCGGTGGCGGCCAGGATCGCGAACAGTTCCTCCTCGCCCACCAGCCGCACCAGCACCCGCACGATGATGGCGAGATAGAGCATCACCACCAGCGCGCAGACCAGCAGGCCGAATTCCTCGCCGATCACCGAGAAAATGTAGTCAGTATGCGCTTCGGGCAGTGACAGCTTGCGGATGCCCAGCCACAGCCCGCTGCCGGTCCAGCCACCGGCCAGCAATGTGCGGCTGGCCAGATCGACCTGGTCGAAGGCTTCGCCGCCGCCAAGGAAGGAATCGATCCGGTGGCGGGCGTTGTCATAGAACAGGTAGGTCGCCCCGATCATCACCGCGCCGGCCGCGCCCATGATGGCGATGCGCTGCACCGGAATGCCAGCCAGCAGCACCATCACGAACCATACGCCCGCAAACAGGATGGTCGAGCCGAAGTCCGGCTGGGCCATCAGCAGGATGCCGGTCAGTCCCATGATCCCGGCGGTCATCGGGATCACCGGCAGATTGGGATCGCGCACGCGCCAGGACAGGATCCACGCCAGCGTGATCGCAAAGGCCGGCTTGAGGAATTCGGACGGCTGGAAGGTAAAGCCGAGATTAAGCCAGCGTCGCGCGCCGTTCACTTCATGGCCGATGAACGGGACCAGCAGCAACGCCCCCATCATCGACAGGCCCAGCACAATCCCCGCCCGCCGCGCCAGATCGCGCGGCAGCATCGAGGCGCCCAGCATGGTGACGATGCCCAGGAACTGCCAGCGCAGGTGCGTCGTCCAGAAATAGAGATCGGGAAGATGCTCGGCCGAAGTGGACAGCCGACGCGCGCTAGCGGGGGAAGCCGCCGCCACCGCGACATTGCCGATCGCCATCAGCAAAAGGATCATCACCAGCAGTGGCCGGTCTATCTCGCGCCACCAGATCTTCAGCTCTGCGCGCCGGTTGCGCCGCATCGCCGGGAGCGTGGGGGCCTTCTCGCCGAAGCGGGGGACATAGGGGCGGGACGCGCTCATGGCTGCGCCCGCACGTCCGGTTCATGCCCGGCCCCTTCGCCCGCCAGCGCGGCGACGACCTGACGGAAGCAATCGCCCCGCATCTCGTAATCGCGGAACTGGTCGAAGCTGGCGCAGGCGGGGGAAAACAGCACGACATCGCCGGGCCGGGCCGCCGCGATCGCGCGCTTGACCGCCTCGCTCAGCATTTCGCAGCGCTCGACCGGCATCACCGGTTCGAGCAGTTCGGCAAAGCGCGGGCCGGCCTCGCCAATGGTATAGGCGGCGGCGACATTGCCGAAATGCTCGGCGCAGCCGCCAAGGTCCCCGCCCTTGGGCAAGCCGCCGACAATCCAGTGAATCCGGCGGTTCGGTGCGGGTGGCCAGGCCGCCAGCGCAGGCGCAGTCGATTCCGGGTTGGTCGCCTTGCTGTCATTGACGAACAGCACGCCGTTATATTCCCCCACCCGCTCCATCCGGTGGGCAAGGCCGCGAAAACTGGCCAGCGCCGGGCGCCACTGCGCCTCGGTGACGCCAAGTGAATCCACCAGCGCAATCGCAATCGCCGCGTTCTGAAGATTGTGCGGGCCTTGCAGCGAAGGCCAGTCTGGCTGGCTGGCGCTCCAGACTTGCGGCTGGACGCAGACCGCCCGCCCTTCCGCCCGCCGTGCGCGCTCTGTCCCGGCAATCGCCGAGGTCGGCTCGTCGGCGCAACCGAAGGCTGCGAACTGATCCGCGCGCTGCATCGCGAACAGCCGCGCCTTGGAAGCGGCATAGCCTGCAAACCCGTCATAGCGGTCAAGATGGTCGGGAGTGATATTGCTGAGCGCTGCAGCGTCACAAGCGAGCGTGAAAGTCAGGTCGATCTGGTAGCTCGACAGCTCCAGCACATAAACCCCGCCCGGTGACAAAGGCTTCTGGCCCAGGATCGGCAGGCCGATGTTGCCGCCCATCCGGACCGGGATCGCGGCGCTTTTGAGGATGTGGTGGACGAGCGCGGTGGTGGTGGACTTGCCGTTGGTGCCGGTGATGCCAACCACCCGGTGGGCCGGCAATTCTGCCCGGGCCTGCGCAAACAGCTCGATATCGCCGATCAGCGGCACACCTGCATTGCGCGCGGCCTGCGCGATGGGATGGGTGTTGATCGGTACACCGGGCGATACGACCACGCCGTCAAAGCCCGCGAGGTCGATCTCGAGCAGGTCGGCGATGGTGGCGCGCCCTGCCAGCAGCGCGCGCGGTTCTTCCTGCCGGTCCCATGCGGTGACTTCGGCCCCGCTCGCCAGCAGGCTTTCGGCCACGGCCATGCCCGAGCGGGCAAGCCCCAGCACCGCGTAGCGTTTTCCGCGAAAGGCGCTCGAAACGATCATTCCCGGCCGGTCACCTGACTTTCAGCGTGGCGAGGCCCAGCAGCGCCAGCACGATCGAGACGATCCAGAAGCGGATCACCACGGTCGATTCCGCCCAGCCGAGCTGCTCGAAGTGATGGTGGATCGGCGCCATCCGGAACACCCGCTTGCCGGTGCGCTTGAAGAAGAACACCTGGATGATGACCGATGCCGCTTCCAGCACGAACAGCCCGCCAACAATCGCCAGCACGATTTCGTGGTGCGAAGCCACCGCAATCGCCCCCAGCGCGCCGCCCAGGGCAAGGCTGCCGGTATCGCCCATGAACACCGCCGCCGGGGGGGCGTTGAACCACAGGAAGGCCAGCCCGGCCCCCATGATCGCGGTACAGAAGATCGCCAGGTCGCCCGCGCCCGGCACATGCGGGATGCCGAGGTAATGCGAATAATCGACCCGGCCGGACAGATAGGCAATGATCGCGAAGGTTCCCGCCGCGATCACCACCGGCATAGTGGCGAGGCCGTCCAGCCCGTCGGTCAGGTTCACCGCATTGCCCGCGCCAACCATCACGAAGGCGGCGAAGACGTAATAGAACGGGCCGAGCGGGATATAGACGCCCGACAGGAACGGGACATAGAGGTTGGTGCTGATCTGGCTGACGATGATCCAGCTTGCCACCCCGGCCACCGCGAATTCGCCCAGCAGGCGCACCCGGCCCGACACGCCCTTGGTGCTGCGCTTGGCCACCTTGTCGTAATCATCCATGAAGCCGATCGCGCCGAACCCGCCGGTCACCGCCATGCAGGCCCAGACGAAAGGATTGGTGAGGTCCATCCACAAGAGCATCGACACCAGCACCGAAGTGAGGATCATCAGCCCACCCATGGTGGGCGTACCGCGCTTGGCGAAGTGGGTTTTCGGCCCATCCTCGCGGATCGGCTGGCCCTTGCCCTGGCGCACCCGCAGCATGTTGATGAAGCGCGGGCCGATCAAAAGGCCAATCACCAGCGCGGTCAGCAGCGCGGCACCGGCGCGGAATGTCTGGTAGCGCACCAGATTGGCCAGGCCATCAAATTCCAGCCACTGTGCGATCAGATACAGCATCAGGCCTCCCGGGCGACGAAATGGGCCACCAGCTGTGCAAGGCCCACCGAGTTCGAACCTTTGACAAGAATCGCATCGCCACCGGTCAGGCCGTATTGCTCGAGCGCCGCGATCGCCTCGTCAGGCCCTTCGCAATGGGCGAAGCCGGGCAGATTGCCAAGCGCACTGCCCCCGCCTTTCCCCAGCGCATCCGCCAGAAAGCGCATTTCCGCGCCCACCAGGATGGCGTGATCCACTTTCGCGGCCAGCAGCGGCTCGACCAGCTGGGCATGGAAGCCGGGGGCGAAGTCGCCCAGTTCCTTCATGGCGCCCAGCACCACAATCCGCCTCGCCGCCGGGGTCTGGCCCAGTTGCGCCAGCGTCGCCCGCATCGAAGCAGGGTTGGCGTTGTAGCTTTCATCGATCAGCAGAACATTGCCGCCCGCTGCCGGTATCCGGTGACGCGCGCCGCGTCCGGCCAGGCCGCCCATCTCGGCCAGGGCGAGGCCTGCCGCGCCCAGATCGCCGTCAACCGCCCGGATCGCCGCCATCACTGCCAGCGAATTGGTTACCCAGTGATCACCCGGTTCAGCCACGGTGTAGCACAGCCGCCGGTCGCCCATGTCGGCGGTGACGAGCGAGCCACCACTGGCGATCGGCAGCGCGTCGAGCAGGCGGACATCGGCATCGGCGGCCCGGCCGAACGTCACCACCTTGACGCCCAATTCGCGCGCATGGCGCACCAGTCGCGCGCGATGCGGGCTGTCGGCCGGGATGACCGCGGTGCCGCCGGGCAGCAGCCCTGCGAAGATTTCGGCCTTGGCGTCGGCAATCGCTTCCTCGCTGCCCAGCATCTCGATGTGGGCGGGAGCGATGGTGGTGATCACGGCCACGTCGGGCCGGACCTGGCGGGTCAGCGCTGCAATCTCGCCCGCATGGTTCATTCCCATCTCGAACACGCCAAAAAGGCTGCGCGCGGGCATCCGCGCGAGGCTGAGCGGCACGCCGACATGGTTGTTGTAGCTCTTGACCGAACGGTGCGCCGCCCCCCGGCTGCCCCGGTCGAGCGCGGCGAACAGCGCTTCCTTGACCCCGGTCTTGCCGACCGAGCCGGTAACACCGATGATCCGGGCATCGACCCGCCCGCGCGCGGCGGCGGCCAGCGCTTCCAGCGCGGCGCTGGGATCAGCCACCAGGATATGCGGCTGCGCAATCGGCCGGTCGACCACCGCTGCCGCCGCGCCATTGGCAAAAGCCTTGTCGAGGAAGCGGTGGCCGTCGGTGCTTTCGCCCTTCAGCGCGAAGAACAGATCGCCTGCCACCACGTCGCGGGAATCGATCTCGACGCCGGAACACTGGAAGGCGGTGCTGGCGGTTCCACCCATCGCCTCGGCCAGCGCGACGGAATCCCACAGCGCGAGACCCAGCGCATCGCGCGGATCTGCGGGCCATTGCAGCAGGGCGGGGTTGGTGCTCATGCCTGTGCACTCCCTACAAGTCCGGCAGCTTCGCGCGCGACGGTCACATCATCGAATGGCAGCACCCTGGCGTTCTCCCCCGAGCCTATGATCTGGCCCTGTTCATGTCCCTTGCCGGCGATCAGCACGATATCGCCCGTCTTTGCCTCGCCGATGGCGGCGGCGATGGCCGCGCGCCGGTCGGCCATTTCGCTCGCGCCGGGCGCGCCTTGCAGCACCATCGCCCGGATTGTCGCGGCGTCTTCCCCGCGCGGATTGTCGTCGGTGACGATCACCAGGTCCGATCCGGCAACCGCCGCCGCGCCCATCGGCGCGCGCTTGCCCTGGTCGCGGTCCCCGCCCGCACCGAACACGGTGATGAGCCGGCCCATCACATGCGGGCGCAGCGCCGCAATCGCCGCGCTCAGCGCATCGGGCGTATGGGCGTAATCGACATAGACCGGCGCGCCTGAACGAGTGATGGCGGCGCGTTCGAGCCGCCCGCGCACCGGCTGCAGCCGGGCCAGCCCGTCAAAAGTGCGGGCAGGATCGCCGCCGGTCGCCAGCACCAGCCCGGCCGCGACCAGCGCGTTGGCGGCCTGATAGGCGCCGATCAGCGGCAGGGCGATCGTACGTAGCTGGCCCGCGTGCTCCACTTCCAATTCCTGCCCCAACTGGCCGGGCGTGCGGGCGAGCAGGCGGATCCCTTCGCCCTGCTCGCCCACGCTGAACAC
The DNA here is from genome assembly GCA_947479055.1 of Erythrobacteraceae bacterium. Lineage (GTDB taxonomy): Bacteria > Pseudomonadota > Alphaproteobacteria > Sphingomonadales > Sphingomonadaceae > CANJYE01. The sequence continues at coordinate 49,950 of CANJYE010000006.1, read as the reverse complement.
GCGCAGACCCCTGTCCCGCGCGTGCCCGCATGCCCGGGCGGACCACGCATCGTCCGACCAGACGACCGCAGTCCCGCCCGCCGCCACGACTTCGCCGAACAGGCGCATCTTGGCGGCGAAATAATCCTCCATGTCCGCGTGGTAATCGAGATGATCGCGACTCAAATTGGTGAAAGCCCCCGCCGCCACCGTCAGCCCTTCGTTGCGGAACTGCGACAGGCCATGGCTGGAGGCCTCATAGGCGACATGGCTGACCCCTTCGCGCGCCAGCCCCGCCATCGTGGCAAGGAACGTGACGATATCAGGCGTGGTGAGGCCGGTATATTCCGAACCGTCCGGCGTGGTGATCCCCAGCGTGCCGATCGAGGCGGCGCGGTGACCGGCCATCCGCCAAAGCTGGCGGGTCATTTCCACCACCGAGGTCTTACCATTGGTGCCGGTGACCGCAACGATCGTTTCTGGCACCGGGGCATAGAATTGCGCGGCGAGGCGGGCAAAGGCACGGCGCGGTTCTGCATCGGCGATATGGGCCGCGCCCTCGATCCGGGCTTCGGGCCGGGCGACCACGGCAATGGCGCCTGCGGCAATCGCGGCGGGAATGAAATCCTCACCATTGACCTTCGCGCCCGGAAACGCGCCGAAAACATTGCCCGGCGCGACCTTGCGGTTGTCGATGGCGAAACCGGTAACAGTGCCGTTGCCAATCGACGAGCCTGGCAGGACAAGGCCCGCAGCGGCCGCCAGTTGCTCGAGCCTCACTCCTTGTCTCCCGCAACCAGCGGCTTCAGGTCAGACAGGTCGATATCGCGGGTTTCATCAGGCTGGATGCCCAGCATCGGGCCGATCCGTGGCACCAGCTTGCCGACGATCGGCGCGGCGTTCCACGCGGCCGTGCGCTGATAGGAACTGGCAGCGGTGCCCTTGGGTTCGTCGAGCATCACCAGCACGACATAGCGTGGCCGGTCCATCGGGAATACGGCAGCAAAGGTCGCCACCACCGAGCTGCGGTTGTAGCCGCCATGGCCGGGCTTTTCGGCACTGCCGGTCTTGCCGCCAACCCGGAAGCCGGGCGCGTTGGCGCTGCGGCCGGTGCCATAGACCGCGATCATCCGCAGCAGCTGGCGCATCCGCGAACTGGTGGAAGATTTGAACACCCGTCGCCCGCGCGGGGCCTGGCCCGGTGCCAGCTTGTGCAGGGTCGCCGGGCGCCAGATGCCGCCGTTGACCAGCGTGGCATAGGCGGATGCAAGGTGCAGCGGCGTCACTGCGATGCCGTGGCCATAGCTGACCGTCATGGCCCGCAGGCGCGGCCATTCGCCCTTGGCCCAGATCGGGAAACCGCGCGCAGGCAGTTCGATATAGGGCCGCTCGTTCATGCCGAGATCGACCATGGTCTGGCGCAAAGCCTTGGCCCCCAGCAGGTCGGCAACCTGCGCGGTGACGATGTTGGAGGAATGGATCAGCGCTTCGGGCACGTTGAGCGAGGGGCCGAGATTGTGGCTGTCGCGGATCAGGAAGCCGCCGATATGGAGCGGCGCGCCGGAGGGATAGCGGCGCGAAAGGTCAGTGACGACGCCCGCGTCGATGGCCGACGCGATCGTCAGCGGCTTGAAGGTGGAGCCCAGTTCATAGACCTGGTTGGTCATCCGGTTGAACATCATGCTCGCGCCCTTGGCGTCGATCTGGTTCGGGTTGAATTCGGGCAGCGAGGCCAGCGCCAGCACTTCGCCGCTGTCGACATCGAGCACGATCCCGGCCGAACCGACCGCATCGGTGGCCAGCATGCCCTGGCGCAGTTCGTCCTCCAGCGCGCCCTGCACCCGGACATCGATCGACAGCGAGGCGGGCTGGCCGCGCAGCGCGGGGTCGCGCAACTGCTTGTCCAGCACCGCTTCCATCCCGACCCGGCCCACGCCATCGGACCCGACATAGCCAAGCACATGCGCGGCCATCGAGCCTTGCGGATAATAGCGATCGTTCTCACGCGGGATCTCAAGCGCCAGTTCGCCGATTGCCTGCACCCTGTTGGCTTCTTCCGGCAGCAGGCGGCGGCGCAAGTAGCCGGGCTTGCCGCTCTTCAGCCGGGCGGCCAGCCGGGTGCGGTCCATGTCGGGGAAGATTTTCGCCAGTTCCGCCGCGACCTCGCCCGGAGAACGGACCAGCGCCGATCCGCCGTCGCCCAGCGCCTCGGGGTTGAACCACAGGGCATAGGCGGGGAACGCGCGGGCCAGCGGCACGCCGTTGCGGTCGGTGATCTCGCCGCGCGGCGGCAGCAGCGCCTCGCTCATCGATTGCGGACGCGGGGCCTGTTCAACCAGACCCAGCACCGCGATCCGGGCCAGCGCGGCCAGCGCCACCAGCGTGAAAACCCCCGCCACCCACAGCACCCTCAGGCGCGCGGTCAGAAGCGAGAGCTGGCGGACATTGACGAGCTGGACACGGCCGGAGGAAAAAGCAGTACTGACAGTGATTGCAGTCATTCGACCACCCCGGCACCCAACCCGGCATGGGCCGACAGCGAAACCCGCTCCGCCCCTTCGGACAGGCGCTCGGACAGGTTGCGCGCGGTCACTTTCGGGCGGTGCGCGCTGGTTCCGGCTTCGGCCGCGAAGGCCTTACCGGTCAGTGGCGAGACCATCTGCGGGAAGCTTTCCCCGCTTTCCTCGCCAGCGGCGCTGGCCACCTCGATCGGTGCCGGTGCGCCCGGCCCGCGCGGCGTGCCGAGCGCGGCAAGCTGGCGTTCGCCTTGGAGGAACTGTTCGGCATCTGGGGCGCGATAGCCGAAATCCACCTCGTTCCAGTCGGCCAGCTGCTGCTGGCTGGCGCGGGTCTGGAATTCGGTTTCCAACATGTCCTGCTGTTGGCGCAGCGCAACAATCTTGCGTTCGGCCTGACGGACCTGGCTCTTGACCGAGTTCACCTTGATCGTCAGCGCGCCGAACAGGGCCAGCGCAATCACCAGCAGCGTGGCCCAGCCGATCGAATGGAGGCGATTGCGCGGGAGCATCAGGCAGCTTCCTTCCGGGCAGGGGCGGAGGTGCGGGTGGCTGCGCGCAGGGTGGCGGAACGGGCGCGCGGATTGCGCTGGCATTCCGCCTCGGACGGACGAACCGCCTTGGCCACGGCGGCAAAAGTGGCGGGCACGGCATCGTTGGCGACCGGCAGGTGGCGCGAACCGCTACCGCGCGCACCGGAGGCATCGCGCAGGAAATGCTTGACGATCCGGTCCTCGAGGCTGTGAAAGCTGACCACCGCCAGCCGCCCGCCTTCGCCCAGCAGGCGCTCTGCGGCGGAAAGGCCGGCTTCCAGTTCCTCCAGCTCAGCGTTCACATGAATGCGGATGGCCTGAAAGCTGCGGGTGGCGGGATCCTTCGGCGCGCCGGGGTGATGGCCGAGCGCCTTGCGCACCACGCGGGCAAGATCGCCCGTGGTCGCCAGCGGGCGGGCGGCAACGATGGCGCGGGCGACGCGGCGCGACTGGCGCTCCTCGCCGTAGAGATAGAGCACGTCGGCGATGGCCGCTTCGGGCGCGGTGTTGAGGAAATCAGCGGCGCTTTCCCCCTCCTGGCTCATCCGCATGTCGAGCGGCCCGTCGCTGGAGAAGGCAAAGCCCCGCCCGGCTTGATCGAGCTGCATCGAGGAGACGCCGATGTCCATCGCGATCCCGTCCACGCGCGCGATCCCGGCTTCGGCGAGTGCTTCGACCATTTCCGAAAAGCGGCGGGGATGCAGCACCAGCCGGGGCGGGCTCGCCTCGGTTTCGGGCCAGGTGCGACCGGCTGCGATGGCATCGGGATCGCGGTCGAAGGCATGGACGATCGCGCCCGCATCGAGCAGACGGCGGGTATAGCCGCCCGCGCCGAACGTGGCGTCGACGATCAGGCAGCCCGGCTGCGGAGCCAGCACTGCGATCACCTCGTCAATCAACACGGGGACATGAGGGGTGTCGGTCATTTGCGCGCCCCCGCTTTTCCGGCCAGTTCGCTCTCGAAGCTGCGGCAGGCGGCCTGCGCGCCTTCCCAGCCCGCGCCCATGCGATAGAGCGCTTCGGGGTGCCAGATCGTGAAAAAGCTGCCGCCGCCCTGAAAATAGAGCGCCTCGTCCAGCCCGGCGAGGGTGACGAGATGGTCGGGCATGACGAAGCGGCCGCTGTCGTCGAAGGGGATCCGGGCAAAGCCGTAAAGCTGTGAGGCGCGAGTATCGTAATCGAAATCCAGCCCGCGCTTGATCGCGCTGTCTTCCTCGCGCTGGAGCTGGGCGGCCAGCTCGCTTTCGCGCGAAAGGCCGAAGCCGGTGAGGCATTCCCAGCGATCGTGCTTGGCGAGGCAGAGGATCTTGCCGTCGCTGGAATCCTTGACCGTATTGCGGAAGGCACTGGGCAGCACATAGCGGCCCTTCTCGCCTTTCAGCGAGAATGCCTGACCACTGAAGATTACAGGCTGCCCCGCCACGTTCCCTGAACCACCCCTCGCTAAACCCCGGCCGCAGACAAGACGCACCCCCGCGCGGCCGCGCGATCCTGCGGCCGGTTCACCCCGAATCCGGAGTGCGGCGAACGACGATGTCCGATGGATGATCGTAATAACCCGGGGAAACCGGGGATTAAAGGGGAAATCTGGGAATCATTGGGTCAATGAATATAACTAACTGAAATTAAGCATATTAATTCTATCCACAGACTTGTCCCAACCCGGCGGAGGCCTGAACATAACATCGTAACTGACTGATTTTTGGCTCTTGTCGCGTCACCGGGGATGGGCTTCCCCGAAAATCCCCGGCTAATCGGCAAAGGCCCGGTCAAGCAGCAGCGCCAGCGCCGCTTCGCGCGACTCGGGCGATTCCCCCTCCCCGTCGAGCAGGGCCGCGTCCGCCACCACCAGCGCATGGCCCCGGCCGATCGTACAATCGGCAACCAGCCCCTGCGCCAGCAAGCGGCAGGTCCCGACCGTATCCGCCGTCCGGGCCAGCCCGAGCCGTCCCGGCAAATCGACCGGAAGCGTGCCCCCATCGAACGCCACGGCGTGTTCCCCGTCCGGCTGGCCCTCGTCGAATTGCAGCGCCAGCCCCCATCGCGCCAGGATCGGGGACAGCATCACCACGTCCTGCGGTCGCCGCTTGTCGCCGATGGCGAAGGTGGAATGGGCAGTCAGCATCGGATCGGCGAACAGCAGCAGCCTGCCCCCGCCCCGCACCCAGCCATCCAGCGCCACGTTTTCTGCGGGCGAAAGCGGACGCGGCTGGGCAATCAGCAGATAGGACAGGCCATCCAGCCCGCCCGCCAGAACGTCAAGCGGACGCAGTGTATAGCGGCGCTCCAGCGCCTCGCGCGCCCAGTGCGGTTGCTGCGCCTTGTCGAGCAGGCCGGAAAGGTCCGCCGCCTCGTTCCAGTAGACCGGGAGGCTGGTGAACAACCCGAGACCCGGCCCCGTAGGTGCCTCGCGCCGGGCAATGGCCAGCCCCGCGCAGATCAGCCCAAGCAGGACAGCCAGCGCAAGGAACGATCGCCTAAGGGACATTGCGGGCAGGTTTGGCACCCTTGCGCGCGGCATCCTTGCCACCGTCCGCGCCATCGCCCGTAGCGGGCATGTCGGGCACTACGCCGGCGTCCGCCAGCGGATCCTTTACGCCGGTCTCGCCCCCTGTGGAAGCGCTGGCATCGATTGCTTCGGGCACGGTCGCCGCGTCGGTCTGGTTGGCCCGTTCCATCACGATATTGGCCAGCATCACCATCAGGATCATCGCGGCAAGGCCGAACAGCCCGATTTGCAGGCGCTGCATCGCCTCTGCCCTGGTGCCGCCGAGCGGCGCGGGCAGGCTGTCCGCGTCGTCGCGCTGGTTCTTCCTGACGGGGGTGGGATCGAGGCTCATGCGCGCAGATTAGCGCCAGTCGTGGCGAAAGGCCACCCGGTCGAGGATCAGCGCAGCCAGTCGAACACCGGCAGGCCCTTGGCTTCCAGCCATTCGCGGTTGTAGAGCGAGGAGAGATAGCGGAAACCCGTGTCGCACAGGATCGTGACGATCCGCGATTGCGGCCCCAGTTGGCGGCCCAGCGCAACCGCCCCGGCCACGTTGATCCCGGTCGAAAGGCCCATGCACAGCCCTTCTTCGCGCAACAGGCGGGAAACCCATTCCAGCCCTTCCTCATCCGAGATGCGGAACTGCGTATCGATCGGTGCGCCTTCGAGATTGGCGGTGATCCGGCCCTGCCCGATCCCTTCCGCCACGGAAGTTCCTTCCGCCTTCAGCTCGCCATGGGCGTAGTAATTATACAGCGCAGCGCCATGCGGATCGGCCAGCGCGATGGTGATATTCTCGTCCCGCGCCTTCAGCCCCATGCCGACCCCTGCGATGGTCCCGCCGGTGCCGGCCGCGCAGGTAAAGCCATCGATCCGCCCGCCCATCTGTTCCCAGATTTCGGGCGCGGTCGAATCGATATGGGCCTTGCGGTTGGCGGTGTTGTCGAACTGGTTGGCCCAGATCGCGCCTTGCGTTTCTTCCGCCAGCCGCCGCGAGGTGTGGACGAAATGCGCGGGATTGGAAAAGGGCGCGGCCGGAACCAGCACCAGTTCCGCCCCCAGTGCGCGCAGCGTGTCCATCTTCTCGCGCGATTGGGTTTCGGGCATCACGATGATCGTCTTGTAGCCCAGCGCATTGGCGACGAGTGCCAGGCCAATCCCGGTGTTACCGGCCGTGCCTTCCACGATCGTACCGCCGGGCTGGAGCGTGCCGCGCGCCTCAGCATCGCGCACGATCCACAGCGCCGCCCGGTCTTTCACCGAGGCGCCGGGATTGGCGAATTCGCATTTGCCGTAGATTTCACAACCGGCCGCCTCGCTCGCCCCCTTGAGCAGGACGAGCGGGGTGTTGCCGATCAGCTTGAGCGTATCATCGCAGAGAGCCGGTGGAGTCATGCGCGCAGGGTTAGGCCGCGTCTGCGATCACCGCAACGGCTTTCAGTCTTCCGGCGCGATGGTGACGCGCAGACCGTCGAGCGCGTCGCTCATCCGGATCTGGCAGGACAGGCGCGACTGTTCGTTGCGGTGGTCGGAACTGTCGAGCAGGTCGTTCTCGTCCTCGGTCATCTTCGGCATCTGGCCGGCGAAGGCCGGATCGACATAGATGTGGCAGGTCGCGCAGCTGCAGCAGCCGCCGCACAGCGCCAGCAGTTCATCATAGCCATTGTCGCGAATCGCTTCCATGACGCTGTTGCCGGCCTTGGCCTCGACAGTCGCTTCCGAGCCATCGCGATTGACAACGATCAGATTGGGCATGGGAAAAGAATCCTCGTGATAAGTGCCTGTCGGCTGTTTGGCGGCGCTGCTAAGCAGTTGCGAGCCGTTTGACAAGCGGGACGGCGACAGGGAGCGACCATGGGCCTCGATTCGACACAATTGCGCGGCGGACTGGACGCCGTGGCCGCGCGCGAACCGGCCTTCGCCCGCGCGCTGGAACTGGCCGGCTATCCCGAGCCGCGCAGCAGCACGACCGGTTACCGCACGCTATTGCGCACCATCGTCGGCCAGCAGGTCAGCGTGGCAGCGGCGGCTTCGGTCTGGCGCAAGCTGGAAGCGCAATTCGGGCCCGAACTGTTGGCGGAAGAGCTCCTTGCCGCCGATTTCGATGCCTTGCGGGCCTGCGGCCTGTCGCGCCAGAAGCAGGGCTATGCCCGATCCCTGTGCGAACTGGTCGCCTCGGGCACGCTCGACCTCGACCAGCTGCCGGAGGATGACGAGGCGGCGATTGCCGAACTGGTGCGGATCAAGGGCATCGGCCGCTGGTCTGCCGAAATCTACCTGCTGTTCGCCGAAGGGCGGGCCGATATCTGGCCGGCCGGAGACCTTGGCGTGCAAGCGGGGCTCCACCGCATCCTCGCCCTGCCCGAACGCCCCGCCGAAAAAGCCACCCGCGCGCTGGCCGAAGACTGGCGCCCCCATCGCGGCGCGGTTGCGATCTTCACCTGGCATTGTTACGACAATCCGGCGATTTAAAGCGCCTCAGAGATCGACCGGCACGAAAATGCCCACCACCAGACCCAACTGCACGACGCCGATCAGGTAGAGATAGGTCGAAAAGGGCTGCTTGCGCGTCTTGTGCCGGAACAGATGGCGCGCCAGCAGCGCGCCGGGTGTGCCGCCAATTATCGCCAGTCCCAGCAGATCAGCTTCCGGAATGCGCCGTTCGCCTTGTCTGGCCCATGCCTTGTCCTGCCAGAAACGCAGCATCGTCCACAGGTTGATGATTATCAGCGCCGCAATGCAGCCGATGAAAAGAGACATCCCGGCCAATTCCATCCCCATACCCAAAATCAGCAAGCCACTCCATCAAGCCAACTTGTTAATTTCCCGTGCCATCTTCACATCCCTCGCCGAAATCCCGCCCGCATCATGGGTGGTGAGCGTGATTTCCACCCTGTTCCAGACGTTGAACCATTCGGGATGATGGTCCTGCGCCTCGGCCAGCAGGGCAACGCGGGTCATGAAGGCGAAGGCCTCGCTGAAATCGGCGAAGCGGAAGGTCCGGGTGATCGCCAGCCCGTCGGCGCGCAGCTGCCATTGCGGCAGTCCGGCCAGGGCGGCAGCGCGTTCGGCATCACTGAGGTGGGGAATGGCCATCGTTGCGGCTCCTTGGCAGTCGGCAACACTTCCCCTATCGCGAGGCCCCATGCAACCCTGCCGCCTTGCCGCGAGTGATCTTGCCTGCCGTCGCGGCGACCGCGTGCTGTTTCGCGGGCTGTCCTTCGCGCTGGCAGGGGGCGAGGCGCTGCACATCGCCGGGGCCAACGGGATCGGCAAATCCAGCCTGCTGCGCATCCTTGCCGGGCTGCTGCGCCCCTGGGCCGGCAGCGTGACGCGCGCGGGCGAAGTCGGCCTGATCGACGAGCATCCGGCGCTCGACCCGCATCTGCCGTTGGGCCAGTCGCTGAATTTCTGGCAGCGGATCGACGGACCGACCGACAATGAGGCGGTCCTGCTCGGCCTTGGCGAATTGCTCGACGTGCCGGTGCGCTATCTTTCCACCGGGCAGAGGAAGCGCGCGGCGCTGGCCCGGCTGGTCGGGCAGGCCGCGCCGCTGTGGCTGCTGGATGAACCGCTCAACGGGCTCGACACCGCCGCCATCGCCACCGTGGAACGGCTGATCGCGGCCCATTGCGCGGCGGGCGGGATCGCTCTGATCGCTTCGCACCAGCCGCTGGCGGTGCCCGGCCTCGCGCGGATCGAACTCGGGCAGTTTGCCGCATGAGCGCGCTGCCCACTCTCCTGCGGCGCGATCTCGCGTTGCTGATCGGCGGGCGGCGCGGCGGGGTGGTGATGCCGCTGCTGTTCTTTCTGTCGGTGGCGATGCTCTATCCCTTTGGCGTCGGGCCCGACGCGCCGCTGCTCGCCCGGACCGGCGGCGGGGTGATCTGGGTGGCGGCGCTGCTGGCCGCGATCCTCCCGCTCGACCGGCTGGTCGCGCCCGATCTCGAACAGGGTTTCTTCGACCAATGGGCGCTGCGCGGCATCGCCGAGGAGATGGTGATCGCGGTCAGGATGCTGGCGCATTGGCTGACTTTCGGGCCGACGCTGATGCTGGCCGCCCTGCCCGCCGCCGCCTTGCTGGGGATTGAGGGAGCCACGCTGCGCACGGTCGAACTGGGCCTCTTGGCAGGCACGCCGGGCCTCGCCGCGATCGGCGTGATGATCGCCGCGCTGACCGCGTCTTTACGCGGCGGGGCGGCGCTGGCCGGGCTGCTGCTGATCCCGCTGGCGGTGCCGCTGCTGGTGTTCGGCGCGGGCAGCCTCGCCACCGGCGGCGAAAGTGGCCTCGCCCTGTGCGCCGCGATCAGCCTCGCGCTGGTGGCGGTAACGCCGTTCGCCGGCGGGGCGGCGATCAGGGCAGCGCGCGAGGGGTGACGCCAGATTGGCAGGATTATACCGTTCACGGTCGTTGCTTCGCTCTCCCCGATCCGCGAAACAGGTCTCCAAACCGCCTCAAACGGCGCATGGATGGAGAGGTTTCATGAGCGGCAAGCTCGATCACGCATGGGTGGTTGTGAGCGGCGAGGATTTCGACGCGACCGTGGCGCATTTCACCGAATGCCTGAAAGTCGATTTCGGCGAGACCTATCACCGGGAGGACCTGCAGCTGCGCATCGCCTTCGACGTCGATGCAGGGCTGGAAATCATCGCCCCGCTCTCGGACGAGGGATTTTTCGCGGAACTCCTGAAGGCGCGCGGTTCCGGCTATTGGGTGCCGGTGTTCAAGGTGGCGAGCATCGAAAGGGCGTGGGAAGATTTCCGCAAGGCCGGATTGCCGGTGGAAGGCGAGTTCAACCTGCTCGGCGACGAACCCTGGGCGCACCGCTACCAGATCCTGCGCGAAAGCAAGCCGGACACGCGCTTCGGCATCGAATTGCTGATCGGGGAGTTCCAGCTGACTGGTGACGAGGGTAAAGGCTGACTGCTATCTCGGGTAATCCTCAGCGCCCGCCTCAATAAGGCGGCTTGTCCAGCCCCTTCGGGCTCAGCGTGAACACCTCGCAGCCCGTCTCGGTAATGCCGATCGAATGCTCGAACTGGGCCGACAGCGATTTGTCGCGCGTCACCGCCGTCCAGCCGTCGGACAGCATCTTCACCCAGGGCTTGCCGAGGTTGATCATCGGCTCGATCGTGAAGAACATTCCCGGCTTCAGTTCCGGCCCGCTGCCGGCGCGGGCGGCGTGGATCACTTCGGGCGCGTCGTGGAACAGGCGGCCGAGGCCATGCCCGCAGAATTCGCGGACCACGCCATAGCGGTGCTGTTCGGCATGGGCCTGGATCGCCGCGCCAATATCGCCCAGCCGCGCGCCGGGCTTGCACTGGTCAATCCCGATCATCAGGCATTCATGGGTGACATCGACCAGCCGCCGCGCTTTCAGCGGCACATCGCCAACCAGGTACATCCGGCTGGAATCGCCATGCCAGCCATCCAGCAGCGGGGTGACGTCGATATTGACGATATCGCCGTCCTTCAGCACCTTGTCCGAAGGGATGCCGTGGCACACCACATGGTTGATCGAGATGCAGCAGCTGTGCGCATAGCCGCGATAGCCCAGCGTGGCGGGAATCGCCCCGCCGTCCAACGTCATCTGGCGCACGACATCGTCCAGCGCCTGGGTGGTGACGCCGGGCTGGACCAATGGCACCATCTCATCGAGGATTTCCGCCGCCAGCCGCCCGGCGCGGCGCATGGCTTCGAAGGCTTCGTCCCCGTGCAGCTTAATGGTGCCGTCGCGCAGGACGGTGTCGGAGGCGGCGATGGTCTGGTATTCGGTCATGCCAGCCCATGTAGCGAGCCCGGCCACGAATTGCGAGACTTGAGGTTTCCGCTCGAATATCGCGCGTTCCTTCCCTAGATCACCGCCATGACCGACAAACACTCCCTCATCCAGCCCGATCGCGGGCAGGACGCCACTGCCATCCACCTCGTCAGCAAGGACAGCCTGCCAGACTGGCTGAAAACCCTGTCCGCCGGGCAACGCGCGGCGGTGGAAGCGCAGCGGTTCAAGGGGGCGGGCTATGAAACGGCGATTCTGCCCGATGGCACCAATGAAAAGAACGGGGGCTGGTTCGCGGTAGGTGGCGTGGCAAAGCCCGATGCGCTGTCGAGCTGGTGCCTGGCCAAGCTGGCCGAAAAGCTCCCCGCCGGGACCTATCGCCTTGTCGGAGCAGAGCCCGGACCGGCACTGCTCGGCTGGCAGACCGCGCAATATAGCTTTACCCGTTACCGCGAAGACAAGGACCCGACCGGCCCGCGCATCCTGCTGACCGCCGAGGCCAAGGCGATCGAGCCCGCCCGCGCCGAAGCCCGCGCGGTCGCCAAGGTGCGCGATCTGGTCAACACCCCGGCGGAAGACATGGGCCCCGCCGCGCTGGAGGCCGAGATCGAGGCGCTGGCCCGCCAGCATGGCGCTCAGGTGCGGGTGACCAAAGGCGAGGCGCTGGAGCGTGAATATCCGCTGGTCCATGCCGTCGGCCGGGCCGCCTCGCGCCACCATGCCCCGCGCATGATCGAGCTGGAATGGGGCGATGCCAAGGCCCCGCGCCTCGTTATCGTCGGCAAGGGGGTGTGCTTCGATTCGGGCGGGCTGGATATCAAACCCGCTGCCGGCATGGCGCTGATGAAGAAGGACATGGGCGGCGCGGCGCATGCGCTGGCGCTGGCCGGGCTGGTGATGGGCGCGGGGCTGAACGTGCGGCTGACGCTGCTGGTCCCGGCGGTGGAGAACGCGATTGCCGGCAATGCCTTCCGCCCAGGTGACGTGGTCAGGTCGAGGCTGGGGCTGACCGTGGAAATCGGCAACACCGATGCAGAAGGCCGCCTGGTGCTGGCCGATGCGCTCGCCCGCGCTTCGGAACTGGAGCCGGAACTGGTTCTCGATTTCGCCACGCTGACCGGCGCGGCGCGGGTTGCGCTGGGGCCGGACCTGCCCGCGCTGTTCACAAGGCTGGACGCCACGGCCGAGGCGCTGCTCGCCGCCGGGCGCGGCTGCGATGATGAATGCTGGCGACTGCCGATGTACGAGGCCTATCGCGAATATCTCAAGTCCGACATCGCCGACACCAGCAACTCGCCCGAAAACGGCTATGCCGGGGCGAGCGTAGCGGCACTGTTCCTCGACAAGTTTGTGGCGGAAGGCATCGACTGGGCCCATTTCGACACCTTCGCCTGGCGCCCCGCCGCCAAGCCCGGACGGCCCAAGGGCGGCGACGCACTGGGCCTGCGCGCGAGTTGGCGGATGCTGCGCGAACGGTTTGGCTGAACCATGGAAACTTGCCGGATCGCAGCCGTCCGGCTAAGCGCGCGCATTCCTTCATCCGCAGGCAAAATTTAGAATTGACCGGACCCGTCGCCAAAGCTGATGCCGAAAGCATCGTCCCTGCTGGCCCCCTAGTTCTGGCGGGGCCGGTGGCAAAGCCCGTTGAGGGCCAACTGCCGTTGCGGGGCGATCTTGCTCATATCGCGCTGGCGGGGCGCTACTTCGTGCCGCATTACGCCGTGCCCCAGCCGCGAATCGTCGTGGCTGGCGGAGCCGTGCTGCGCGCCGCCCCGCGTGAGGATGCCGATGCGGCCCGCCAACTGGACGGCGGATTTTCGTTCGACGTACTCGATCTGCAGGGTGACTGGGCCTGGGGCACCTGCAACGGGCTGGAAGGCCCCTGCGGCTATGTCGCGCTCAGCCAGCTGGAGGCGCTCGCCTGATGGCACAGACAGTTTTCATCGACGGCGCGGCCGGCACCACCGGGCTCGAAATCGCCGAGCGGCTGGCGGGACGGAGCGAATTCGCACTCCTCATCCTCGATGACGCCCAGCGCAAGTCGAGCGCGGCGCGCAAGGACGCGCTGCATGCCGCCGATTTCGCCATCCTGTGCCTGCATGACGATGCCGCGATCGAAGCGGTGGAGCTGGCGCAGGGCAGCAAGGTGCGGATCATCGACGCGTCGAGCGCGCACCGGGTGGCCGACGGCTGGACCTATGGCTTTCCCGAACTGGTCGGGCGCGAAGCGGTGGCCCAGGCTAGCCGGGTCAGCAATCCCGGCTGCTATCCCACCGGCTTCCTTGCCCTTGTCGCGCCGTTGGTGCGGGCCGGGCTGCTGCCTGCCGACTGGCCCTATACCGTCAACGCCGTCTCGGGCTATTCCGGCGGCGGCAAGGCGCTGATCGAGCGGTTTGAAGCCGATCCCGACATCGCCTTTCGCGCCTATGGCCTCACCATGGGCCACAAGCACCTGCCCGAGATGCAGCGCCATGCCGGGCTGGCCCATGCCCCGGTGTTCTCGCCCGCCGTCATTCCCGCCCATCGCGGAATGGTGGTGGACGTGCCGCTCCCGCTCGCCGCAATGGGCTGCACCGCCAGCGCCGACGAATTGCGCGCCTGCCTTGCCCGGTTCTACCAGGGCAGCCCGATCGTGGGGGTGAGCGGGGATACTCCGGGCGAACTGCTGCTGACCCGGTCCCGCCCGGCCAGCGACCGGCTGGACCTTTATGTCTACGGCGATGTCGATGGCGGGCAGGTGCGGCTGGTGGCGGTGCTCGACAACCTCGGCAAGGGGGCAAGCGGAGCCGCCGTGCAGTCGCTCAACCTGATGGCGGGGCTGCCTGAAACAGAGGCTTTGCGACTGTGATTCTTGCCGCCATGCCCAAGAATCGGGCAGTGTCGTGATTAAATATTGGGCAACCTTCGCAAGCGCCGCAAAAACGGGCGGATTTGCGGCACTCCATGGCCGGGGAAACTGCCTTTATTCTGGTCTTTTCGCGGGCTTTCGCATGGCCTAGTGCGGATGGCGCTGACTGGCATGATTCTTGAAGCTTCAGGACCTGCCGGGATCAATCACACCATGGCCCGTGGCGGGGCGGGATCAAGACGCGGGGTTTCTCACGACGTGAAGAAGATCGAAGCGATCATCAAGCCGTTCAAGCTGGACGAGGTAAAGGAAGCCCTCCACGAAATCGGCGTTTCCGGCATCACCGTGATCGAAGCCAAGGGCTTCGGTCGCCAGAAGGGACATACCGAACTGTACCGCGGCGCCGAATATGTCGTCGATTTCCTGCCCAAGGTTAAGCTGGAAGTGGTGGTGGCCGACGATCTCGCCGACAAGACGGTGGACGCGATCGCCGCGGCCGCCCAGACCGGCCGGATCGGTGACGGCAAGATCTTCATCTCGAACATCGAGGGCGCATTGCGCATCCGCACCGGCGAACGCGACGACGCGGCAATCTGATCAGTTTACGAGTTTTGGGCCGTCCCCGTGGTCGGGGGCGGTTCGGGTTTAACGGCACAGAAGGGATTACCGAAAATGGCCAGTGCAAAGGACGTCGTCAAAAGGATCAAGGACGAGGAGATCGAATGGGTCGATCTGCGTTTCACCGATCCCAAGGGCAAGTGGCAGCACCTCACCATGGTCGCCGCCCGGCTGACCGAGGACGAGCTGGAAGAAGGCCTGATGTTCGACGGTTCGTCGATCGAAGGCTGGAAGGCGATCAATGAATCGGACATGATCCTCAAGCCCGATCTGGATGCGATCTTCATCGATCCGTTCAGCGCCACGCCGATGATGATCATCTGCTGCGACATCGTCGAACCCTCCAGCGGCGAGCTTTATTCGCGCGATCCGCGTTCGACCGCCAAGCGCGCCGAAAGCTACGTCAAGGCCGCCGGCATCGGCGACACCGTCTATGTCGGCCCGGAAGCCGAATTCTTCATCTTCGACGATGTCCGCTTCTATGACGGTTACACCGGCAACGGCTTCAAGATCGACGATATCGAACTGCCGACCAACTCCGATCGCGAATATGACGCCGGCAACATGGCCCATCGTCCGCGCGTCAAGGGCGGCTATTTCCCGGTCGCCCCGGTCGACAGCTGCGTCGATATCCGTGGCGAGATGGTTTCGACCATGATCGAGATGGGCCTGCCCTGCGACAAGCATCACCACGAAGTGGCCAGCGCCCAGCATGAGCTCGGCCTGACCTTCGGCACGCTGGTGCAGACCGCCGACCGCATGCAGGTGTACAAGTACGTCGTCCACCAGGTCGCACATGCCTATGGCAAGACCGCGACTTTCATGCCCAAGCCGATCATGACCGACAATGGTTCGGGCATGCACACCCACATCTCGATCTGGGACAAGAACAAGCCGCTGTTCGCCGGTAACGGCTATGCCGGCCTGTCCGACATGTGCCTCTACTTCATCGGCGGCGTGATCAAGCATGCCAAGTCGCTCAACGCCTTCACCAACCCGACCACCAACAGCTACAAGCGGCTGGTGCCGGGCTACGAAGCCCCGGTGCTGCTGGCCTATTCGGCCCGCAACCGCTCGGCTTCCTGCCGTATTCCCTACGGCACGGGCGAAAAGGCCAAGCGCGTGGAATTCCGTTTCCCCGATGCGATGGCCAACCCGTATCTGTGCTACGCCGCGCTGCTGATGGCCGGTCTCGACGGGATCAAGAACAAGATCCACCCGGGCGAAGCCATGGACAAGAACCTCTACGATCTGCCGCCGGCCGAACTCGCCGCCGTGCCGACCGTCTGCGGTTCGCTGCGCGAGGCACTCGAATGCCTCGAAGCCGATCACGATTATCTGATCGAAGGCGGCGTCTTCACCAAAGACCAGATCGAAGCCTATGCCGAACTCAAGTGGCCCGAAGTGCTGCGCTGGGAAACCACGCCGTCCGCGGTCGAATTCGACATGTACTACAGCGCCTGATCCCAACCGTCAGGCCTGCCAGAAGGGGCGTCCGGAGCGATCCGGGCGCCCTTTTTGCTGGCCGCTCTATTTCGACATGTCGGCCTCGAAGGCCTGGGTGCCGTTCTTCTTCCTGAACCATTGCGCATGGACGCTGCCACGCCCCGCATGAGTCAGGCGGATCCTCTTGTTGCCCGGGCAAAACAGCGAACTGCTGCTGCCCACCTCCTCGATGTCGAGCTGGCTTGCACTGCTGCTGGTCAGTACCAGGTCAAAGCGGCACTGGATCTTGGCCTGACCGTTGCCGGAGGCAGTGCCGTAAGCCGACTGACCAATCGATCCGCCTACCGATCCGCCCCGGATGTCGAGGATCGCGACATAATCGAGCAAGCCATTGTGCACCATTGCCCGCCATGTCCCGCGCGGCACGCCGGTACTACTCTCGCTGCGCGGCGCGGGGGCAGTGGCAGGGGCATAGGCCGAACTGGCGGCAGAGGGTGTGGCGGAAGGCTGACCGGGAGGAACATAGACCACCTCGTTGCGCACTGTACTGGCGCCAAGTTGGCGTGCGATATCGGGAAGGGTCGCCACCACGCGCGGATCGCTGACCGTGCCGGTCAGAACTGCCGCGTTGTCCGGACCGACCGATACCTGTACTGCACCGTAGCCACGAGCGGTCAGCGCTTCACGAATATCGCTGGCGATCCATTCGGGCGAACGCACCGTCCGGTCTTCCACCAGCCCCGCACGCTGCCGTTCGCCAATCAGCGCGAGCAGGCGCACATTGTCCAGACGCGAGGGGATGGCGCCGGTCAGCGTGATCGTGCCGTTGGTGGAGGGCAAGACCTGGATGTAGGAAAAGCCGCTATCGACGAGCTGCTTGTTGAGCTGCGCGATCTGCTCGACAAGCGAAGGCAGCACGATGATCTTGTCTTCAATGTCGAGCACGTCTGAATCATTGCGAACCATGGCAATTGCCCGGTCATGCGCCTCGCTGCCGGTCACCATACCGCTCAGCGCCGCAATCCAGCGACCGTCCATCGCCACCTCGACATTTTCGTAGCCTGCCGCCGCGAGCTGATCGTCAAGGCTGCGCGCGACGCTGCCAGGCCGATCGCCGACATAGCCCTGCCAGTAAGCCCATCCTCCCGATGCCGCGATCAGCGCAACGCCGGCAGCAGCAGCCAGCAACAGCGGCCGCCTGCGAGTGGCGTCCTGCCAATCATCCTCGCCCGATGCTTCCCACGCATCCTCGACCGGTAACGCGACCATTGGTGCGGGTGGCAGAGGCGGGGGCGGAGGCGGCGGCGGGGGCGGGGCCGGGGGCGGGGCCGAGGGCGTGTTGGCTACCGAAGCGGGCTGGGCAGCTTCCGCAAATGCAGCCCCGCAGCCGGTGCAGAACTTTGCGGCATTATCCCTGCGGGCGCCGCAGCCGGTGCAGAATCGTTGCACTGTCATCTCCTCTTGCGCAGTCTGCCAGCGATCCGGCGCGGCTAATCGCCGACGCGCGCACCGCAATTGCCGCAGAAAACCGTACCGGGCTCGAACGGGCTACCGCAGCTGCCACAGGACGTCGCGACAGGTTCGGGCTCCGGTGCGGGCGCAGGAGCCGCCATCATCGCCGGCGAAGCCACTGGCCCGCCAATGTCGCGCCGGGCCTGAGCGGCAAGCGCCAGTCCTTCGAGCATATCGACAACTGCTGAAGCCTTGTCGAAATCAACTTCGACATTCTCGATCAGGCTCCGCTTGAAACGCAGCCCCAGCCGCGATCCTCCCGTCGTCTCGATCGTGATGCTCAGGCGCTTGGAGAGCCAGTAGAAAAACAGGAATATGCCGCCAAGGAGGAGACTGCCCAGCATGCCCCGCGCACTGTCCCCGACCAGCCCATCATAAAGTCCGAACATCGCCAGCATCGAGCCGATGATGAGCAGGGACAGCGACTTTTCATAGCCGGCCGCAGCAGAGGCCACGCAAGCCATCGGCACCACTGCCCGCGACCGGCCCTGCAGGCTCAGCGTTTCGAGCGAGACCTGCTGCGCAGTCAGCCGCAGGTGGGCATCATCATCGAGCCCGATGACCGAGAGCAGCCAGCCGACAAGGCCCGCATTGCGGCCGACGATTTCGACATAAACGCCGTTTGCGCCTGTGGCATCAACCGAAAACCTGCGCAGGACGAGCGTACCGCCAAGATGCGCCCTTGCCCCTCCCGCACGCCCGCCCATGATCACAAAGAAGAAAACCCCCAGACCGATCAGCATCCATTTGGAAAAACCAAAATCGTCCATCATCACCCCCATCACATCGACGATCCGCGAACTCACGCTCGCCTCGCCTTGCCAGACTGGCTCCGCTTTTGACCATTTGCACCGGCAAGACGCGGAATTCCAACCTGTTATGATCTTATTCTGGCTTGGTGCAACCACAAGGCTCAGGAAAGGCCGACCGTCTGAACAACCCGAAGCGGGAGAAATGCCACATGAGCCGCCCGATTCCCTCTTTCAACATGGCGCTTGCATTCATCACCACCGGGCCAGTCAGTCCGCAAAACGATGCGGGGCAACCAGGATGCCGACGATCGCGGCGAAGAGGCCATCGATCCGCTGATCAAGACTGCATGGAGACCTGCGCCCAACGCGCCACGCTGACCCGCTCAGGGCTTGGTCACCGCCACCGGCACCGACACCGGCACCGGCACCGGCACCGGGTTGGGCGAGCGTCTTGCCCGCAGGATCACCACCGGCTTTTCGATCATCTGCCCCTTCATCACCCCATCGCCCAGCGTGGCAGACAGCGGTGAGTCGAAGATTTTCTGCACCACCTCCATCCCCCCCACCACATGGCCGAAGGCGGCATAGCCGGCCTGTGCTTCGGGATCGGGCGAGGCTGGATCGGCGTCCAGCCCCGGCATGTCGGACAGCATGATCGAGAAATCCCCGGTCGCCGTGCCGGGGGCGAAGCGGGCCATCGACAGCGTGCCGGCCTTGTGCAGAATGCCGGTGGCGCTGGTCGGCTCATGCGCGATCGGCTTCAGCGCCCGGCCGGCGATCCGGCTGACCCCGGCCTGGATCAGCCCATTGGGCTGCTGCCCCCAGGCCAGCCGCATCGAACGGAAGAAGGCAATCCCGTCAAACCGGCGCTGATCGACATAGCGCAGGAAATTGGCGGTCGAGACGGGCGCATGCTTGCCGTCCAGCTCGACCACGATCGTGCCCTGCTGCGTCACCAGATCGACCCTGACCGCATCGGGCAAGGGCGCGGGCGGTGCCGGACGGGCGGCTGGCGCGCGTTTCTGCGCTGTGGCGCCGAAGGCGGCCGACAGCGGCAGCGCGAACAGCATGGGGATGGCGAGCAGGGCGAATCGACGGTTCATCACGCGATGATGGCGCAGGATGGGGCGGCAAGGCCAGAGGGCACTTGCCGCCTGCCCCACATCAATCGGCCAGAACCTGGTCGGCCAGCGTCCAGTCGACACTGGTGGTCGGGGTCTTCCAGTAGATATCGATTTTGGTGATCTTGGCCGCGGCATCGAGATCGCAGACCATGCACAGCGGCACTTCCACTTCCTGCGCCGAGCCGGAGCCGGGCGAGGACCATTCGGTGCATTGGATATAGACCCGCGATCCGTCGGGTGACGCGGTCAGATCGTGGGTGACATTGCGGTAACCCGGCATGGCCGAAATCACCCGGACGAGGAATTCGAGATAGGCCTCGCGCCCCTCGATCGTGTCATCCTCCATCTGGCGCGGGCCGATCCGCACGACATTGTCGGCCAGATGCCGGGCGCAAGTTTCGAAATCGCGCGCTGCAACCGCTTCCCAGAAGCGTTTGACACTGGTGATGGCATCCTGCTGGCTCATGGTGCTGTCCCCTCTTTCGCCATGCAGAGTTCCAGTGATGCGGGGCGCTGTAAAGCAAATTGCGCGCACGCTGTCCTACAGGCCGCATGCCTGCTAGGCAGGGTTCATGCGCTGCCAATTTTTCTTTTGTAGCATAAGCTTGCGAGGGGGAGTTGGGGCGGCGCGGAATTTTCGCTGGACTGTGTCAACTGTGTCAACCTTGTCAGGAAAATGCCCCGTAAGCTGAACGGAGCGAAGGCGGCGCGAAAAGCATTTTCCTACAGCCCGATCCGTTCCCTAGATGTCCCACCTCGATTCGCCAGACGAGGTCATCGATGGAACACACGCCGCCCTGCACTCCTTTCCCCCTCCCCGTCCCCGTCCCCCGCCCGCGCCTGCTCGGCAGCGCGGGGATGGAACTGATCCGGCAATTTGAAGGCATCGCCCGGCTGCGCGCCGATGGCCGGGTGGAAGCCTATCCCGATCCCGGCACCGGCGGCGCGCCTTGGACGATCGGCTGGGGATCTACCGGCGGGGATATCGGCCACGGAACGATCTGGACCCGCGAACAATGCGACGCCCGGCTCGCCCACGATATTGAACGCTTCGCGCGCGAGGTGGACCGGGCGCTGGGCGATGCGCCGACCAGCGCCTGCCAGTTCGATGCGCTGGTCTGCTTCCACTACAACACCGGCGCGATTGGCCGGGCCACGCTGACCCGCAAGCATTGCAGCGGCGATCATGCCGGGGCGGCGGCGGAATTCGCCCGCTGGAACCGGGCTTCAGGCAAAGTGCTGAAAGGTCTCACCCGACGCCGCGCCGCCGAGGCGGAGCTTTACGCGCGGGATGGAGCTAGTCGTTGAGCAGGTACTGGTCCTGCCCGCCGGGCACGCCATCCTTGCCGCTGCCATCGACGCGCACGGCCGCGCCCCGGCGGCCATGGGCGGCGGCGGCAATCAGGCGCTCCTGCTGCTGGGCCGGCATGCGGACCCAGCCTTCGGCGGTCAGCCGTTCAAGCGGGCGGTAGCGGACCTTGTATTGCATCCGGGCGGACCCTTCGACCCAGTAGCCGAGGTAGACATAGGGCAGTCCGGCGGCTTCCGCGCGACGGATGTGATCGAGGATGATGTAATTGCCAAGCCCGGTGCGGGCGGCATGCTCGGGATCGTAGAAGCTGTAGATCATCGACAGCCCGTCACCCTGCCGGTCGGTCAGGCAGGCGCCGACCAGCCGGCCGGGGGCGATGCCGGTGGAAGGTTCGCGATATTCGATCACCATGCTGGTGACCGGGGTGTGTTCCACCATGTCGGCGAAATCGATCTCGTCCATCGCCGCCATGCCGCCGCCGGGGTGACGCGCACCGAGATAGCGCTGGAGCAGGTCGAACTGTTCGGAGGTCGCCCAGGGCTGGCATTCGCTGGCGACGAGATCGCTGTTGCGGCGTAGATTGCGGCGCTGGGTGCTGGAAGCGATGAATTCACCCGTCACCACCCGCACCGAAACGCAGGCCTGGCATTCGGCGCAGCTGGGGCGGTAGGCCACGGTCTGGCTGCGGCGGAAACCGATCCGGCCGAGTGCATCGTTCATCGTGTCGGCATTCGGCCCGGCGAGCTCGGTGAACACCTTGCGCTCCTGCCGGCCCGGCAGATAGGGGCACGGCGCGGGGCTCGTTACATAGAACCGGGGAAATCGAACGGGAGCCGTCACGAGCCTGTCAGCACCTTCTCTTGTTCTTGGGACAACCGGACCAGCCGAGAACGGCAGTCTATGCCCTTACTTCCCGCCCGGTCAAAGAACCTTAACCATGAATCACGGTTAATGGAGTCTAATTTTGCACAGCCTGACGAGAATTCGCGCCTGCTGTGCCGAAGCGGGATCGAAAAACGGGCAAATCTTGCGCCCGGGGCCGGGTCAAAGCTTAATCGAGTTCGACCTGGCTGACCGTGTAGCCCTTTGAACGCAGGGCATGGATCAGCGCATTGAGCTGATCGCGATCGCGCGCTTCGCATTCGATGTCGGTGACCAGCCCCTTGGCCGGCAGGGTGGTGAAGATCCGCTGGTGCGAAATCTCGATGATGTTGACATTGTGCGAATTGAACTCGTGCATCGCCCGGTAGAGCGAACCGGGCCGGTCCTGCAGGAAGATGCGCAGCCGGGCGAGCCGACCCTGCCGGGCGAGGTCGCGCAGCAGGACATTGGCCAGCAGCCGCGTATCGATATTGCCGCCGCACAGCACGATGCCGACATTGCGCCCGAGGAACATCTCGCGGTTGTTGAGCACGGCGGCAAGCCCGGCCGCACCGGCCCCTTCGACCACGGTCTTTTCGATCTGCAGCAGCAGCGCCAGCGCGGTTTCCAGCGCGGCTTCATCTACCAGCACGAAATCGTCGAGCAGTGCGGCCAGCGCGGGCGCGGTGTATTTGCCCGGTTCGAACACGGCGATGCCTTCGGCCAGCGTATCGCCGCCGCAAGGAAGGCTGGTGCCCTTGAGCAAATTGTACATCGAAGGGAACAGTTCCGCTTCCACCCCGATCAGGCCGATGTCCGGCTTGATCGCGCGGGCGGCGGTGCCCATGCCCGTCGCGAGCCCGCCGCCGCCGACGGGGATCGCCAGCATGTCGATCTCGGGCGCGTCTTCCAGCATTTCGAGGGCAACCGTACCCTGCCCCGCCGCCACCACCGGATCGTCGAACGGGTGGACGAAGGTCAACCCCAGTTCCTTCTCCAGCTTGCGGGCATGGGCATAGGCCTGGTCGTAATTCTCGCCTTCGAGGATGACCTTGCCGCCCACGCTTTCGGTCTGCATCACTTTCACATGCGGCGTGGTGCGCGGCATGACGATGGTGACGGGCACGCCCAGCCGGGTGCCGTGATAGGACACGCCCTGCGAATGGTTGCCGGCCGAAGCGGCGATCACGCCGCGCTTGCGCCGTTCCTCGCCCATCACCAGCAGCGCGTTCAATGCCCCACGCTCCTTGTAGGCGGCGGTAAACTGGTGGTTTTCGAACTTCAGCCAGATATTGGCCCCGGTGATCGCCGACAGCGTCTTGCTGTAGAGCGTGGGCGTGCGCACGATCGAGCCCTTCAGCCGCTCCGCCGCAGCGCGGATATCGGCGATGGTCAGCAGCGGCGCGTCCTGCGCACCTTCGGTGAGAGCTTGTGTGTCTGTCATTTCCGCCGCGCACTAACGGAAAATGCGACAAATGGGAAACAGGCAATGTTTGCGGTGCCCGCCAGCGTTGGTTTTTCGGCAAAACCGGTTAGACAGCCGCGATGGACGACAAACCTACAATCGCATTTCTCGGGCTGGGCGTGATGGGCGGACCGATGGCCGGACACCTGCTGCGCGCCGGATACCGGGTGGTGGCCTACAACCGCACTGCCGCCCGTGCCGAAGCCTGGCTCGAGCGCTTCGGGGCTGAGGGCGATGCCTCGCTCACCCGAACCCCGGCGGAAGCGGCCGGCAAGGCCTCGGTAGTGATAACCTGCGTCGGCAATGACGATGACCTGGTCGAAGTGCTGTCCGGCGCGCTCGATGCGATGGACCGGGGGACGCTGCTGATCGACCACACCACCACCTCCGCGCAGATCGCCCGGAAAATGGCGGAAGAAGCCGCGCAGCGCGGCCTGCTGTGGCTCGACGCGCCGGTATCGGGCGGACAGGCAGGGGCCGAGAACGGCAAGCTGGCGATCATGGCCGGCGGCACGGACGAGGCGATGGCCGCCGCCCAACCGGTGATGGCATCCTATGCCGCACGGATCGTCCATGTCGGCGGTGCCGGCGCGGGGCAGACCACCAAGATGGTCAACCAGATCTGCATCGCGGGCGTGCTGTCCGGCCTGTCCGAGGCAGTGCGCTTTGCCGATGCCGCCGGGCTGGACAGCAATGCCGTGCTGGCGGCGATCTCCGGCGGGGCGGCGCAGAGCTGGCAGATGGAGAACCGCTGGCCGACCATGGCGCGCGGCGAGTTCGACTTCGGCTTCGCGGTGGACTGGA
Organism: Erythrobacteraceae bacterium; assembly: GCA_947479055.1. Taxonomy (GTDB): domain Bacteria; phylum Pseudomonadota; class Alphaproteobacteria; order Sphingomonadales; family Sphingomonadaceae; genus CANJYE01. Next base: position 25,912 of record CANJYE010000006.1, on the reverse strand, counting down.
TGCGCAAGGACCTTGGCTATGCGCTGGAGGAAGCCCGCAGGCTGGGCGTTTCCGCCCCGGTCACCGCGCTGGTCGACCAGTTCTATGCCGATGTGCAGGCGCTGGGCGGCGGGCGGCAGGATACCAGCGCGCTGATCCGGCGACTGCCCAAGGGCAAGCGGTGATGCGCAAGGCCTGTGCGGCGCTCGCCGCCACCCTGGCGTTTGCGCTTGCGGCACCTGCGCTGGCTGACACCCTCCTCGACAATGTCGATGGAGTGACGCTGGGCAAGGATGGCCGACTGGTGCGGTTCAGCGGCCTGCTGATCGACAATGACGGGCGGATCGCACAGGTCCTTCAGCGCAAGGACAAGCGGCCCAAACGCACCGATTATGTGATCGACGGCAAGGGCCGTTTCATCATTCCGGGCCTGATCGATTCGCATATCCGCCTGATGGACGTGGCGCTGGCGGCGCTGTCGCAGGCAGCGGATGGACAGGCGCTGCCCGCACCCAGGCCGGAGGATCGCGACGTCGCGCTTGGTAAAGTCCAGCGCCTTCTGGCCGGGCAGGGGATCACGGCGGTGGCCGACATGGGCACCTCGATCGAGGACTGGCAGACCTATCGCCGGGCGGGCGACAAAGGCACGCTGTACCTCAGGATCATGGCCTATGCCGCCGATATACCGACCCTCGCCCTGATCGCCGGTCCGCGCCCGACGCCCTGGCTCTATGACGACCGGCTGCGCGCGGGCGGGCTGCATCTGACGCTGGATGGGCCGTTCGAGGCACGCACTGCCGCGCTCAAGGCGCCCTATGCCGATGCCCCCGCCACATCGGGCACGATGCGCTACAACGATACCCAGCTGCGCAATCTGATGAGCCGCGCGGCGATGGACGGCTTCCAGCTGGCGGTGAGCGCACATGGCGATGCCGCCAGTGCGGGTGTGCTGGGGGCCTATACCGAACTGTCGCTGACCTATGGCAACGGGCGGCGCTGGCGGATCGAGGCGATGCAGCTGGCCGCACCGGACGACATGGCGGAATTCGGTCGGCTGGGCGTGATCGCCTCGCTCGCGCCCGGCCAGCTGGCCAGCGAAAGCCGGAGCGCCGAAGGCAGGCTGGGCACCACGCGGCTGGGGGAAGTCCAGCCCTGGCGCTCGCTCGCCCTCGCCGGGGCGAAGCTGGTGTTCGGATCGGGCAGCGAAAACCGCTCGCAAGCGCCACTGACGGCGATGGCCTCCGCAATCAGCCGGGAAGGCGAAGATGGGCAACCCTTTGGCGGCTGGCAACCGCAGGAACGGCTGGCCGACCGGGTCGATGCGCTGGCCGCCTATAGTGCCGACGGGGCCTTTGCCGGCTTTGCCGATGGCCGCTTCGGGCGGCTGGTCGAAGGGGAGCGGGCCGATTTCGTGATACTGGGCAGCGATCCGCTGCTCGCCCCACCATCAGAGCTGCGTGCCATGCGCGTGCTGGAAACCTGGATCGGCGGACGCAAGATCTATGATGCCTACGCGCCACCGCCGGTGGACACGGGCCTTCAGCCTACACAGGAGGTTGCGACTGTTCCGGCTGCTCCAGATCCGGCTCCGGCTGGTCCTGCGCCTGCCGCTTCTCGCTGAACCACATCAGCAGCAGCGAACCCTCGAACAGCACCAGCAGGGGGACGGCCAGCATCAGTTGCGAGACCACGTCCGGCGGGGTGATGATCGCCGCCACTGCGAAGATCGCCACGATGGCATAGCGCCGGGCACCGGCAAACTGCGCCCGGCTGACCAGCCCTGCCCGGTTGAGCAGCAGCAGCAGCACCGGCAGCAGGAAGCTGAAGCCGAACGCGAGGATGAACTGCATGACCAGCGACAGATAATCGCTCGTCCCCGGCAGCGCTTCCAGCTTCAGCCCGCCGCGCATCCCCTCGAACCCCAGGAACCAGCGGAAGGCGGTGGGCATCACCACGTAATAGGCCAAGGTCGCGCCCGAAGTGAACAGCACCGGCGTGGCGATCAGGAACGGCAGGAAAGCGCGCTTTTCCCGCGCATAAAGCCCGGGTGCAACGAAGGCCCACAGTTGGTTGGCGATTACCGGGAAGCTGACGAAGAAGGCCGCGAACAGCGCCACCTTGATCTCCACGAAGAAGGCTTCGTAAAGCTTGGTGTAGATCAGCCGCCCTTCACCATGCGGAAAGGCCGCCGTCAACGGGCGGACAAGGAAACCGAAGATGTCCTCGGCGAAATAGAGGCAGACGGCAAAAGCGAGCCCGAACGCGGCCAGCGAGCGCAGCAGGCGGGTGCGCAACTCGATCAGATGGTCGAGCAGCGGTGCCTGGGATTCGTCGAGATCGGGGAGCTTGAAGGCCATGGCGGGCGCTCAGGGCGGCGGCGGCGGACCGCCCCCGTCTTCATTGCTGGATGGAGCGGGCGGGGATTGGGCAGGAGTGGGTGCAACGCGCGCCTCTGCCCCGGCTTCGGGGACGAGATCGAGCGGAACCATCTGCGCCCCATGATCACCGGCGTGATCCCCGGCCATGATCCGGGCGTTGCGTTCCTTCCATTCCTTTTCCAGCTCAGCCAGCTCCGCCTCGCGGATCATGGTTTCGATGCCTGCGCGAAAATGGCCGGATACGCGGCGGATCTTGCCGATCCAGCGCCCTGCGGTGCGCAGCGCCAAAGGCAGGTCCTTCGGCCCGATCACGACGATCGCGACGATCACTGTCAGCAACAGTTCGGATGCACCGACGTCGAACATCGGTCGGTTTCCCGGTTTGCCTTATGGCTGGCCGTTGCGCGTGGTCTCGCTCGCGGATGGCGCGGCACTGCCTTCGGGCGGGTTGATCTGGGCAGGCGGGGGCGTGACCTGGCGTTCAGTCGTCTCGTCGGCCATTCCTTGCTTGAAGCTCTTGATACCTTTACCGAAATCTCCCATCATCTCGGAGATACGACCGCGGCCGAACAGCACCAGCACCACCAGCGCAAGTACAATCAGGTGGGGAAGCGACAGACCCATCGAACAACACTCCTTCAATCCGGCACGCCCTGCCCGGCGATGGCCGGATTTCCCGCAACCTAGCGGGAAACGATCAGGACGGGGGGCTCAAGCAACCTATGTAGGGAATAAGTAGCGCGCTTTCCAGTCACTCAATCTCGGCGTCAGGCGAACCGGCGTCTTGTGCCATCGCCTCATCGCCACCTAGCGCCGCCATCGCCTCCTCCACGGGATCAAGCAGGCCCGCCGCGCGCAGCTCATCGATCCCGGGCAGTTCGCGGCGGCTGGCAAGGCCGAAGTGGCTGAGAAAATCCGGTGTGGTGGCATAGATCACCGGGCGGCCCGGCACTTCGCGGCGACCCGCCACCCGCACCCAGCCGGCTTCCATCAGCACGTCGAGCGTGCCCCGGGCGGTCTGGACACCCCGAATGGATTCGATCTCCGCCCGGCTGACCGGTTCATGATAGGCAACGATCGCCAGCACCTCTGTCGCGGCGCGCGAGAGGCGGCGGACATCCTCCCGCTCGCGCCGCAGCAGGTGGGCAAGATCGGGCGCGGTCTGGAATTGCCAGCGGCCGCCATGCTCGACCAGCCGGATGCCCCGCCCCTCGTAATGGCGCGCCAGTTCCTGCAACGCCGGGCGCACTTCGGCATCGCCGAGATGCCTGGCAATCGCCTCCGCGCTCAGCGGCGTCTCGGCGGCGAACAGCGTCGCCTCAACCGCACGGAGCAGGTCATCGACCGCTTGGTTCATGCGCTCAACCGCCTTAAGCGCAGCGGTCCGAACACAGCCTCCTGCGCCAGTTCCGCCTTGCCCCGCCGTGCCAGTTCCAGTGCCGCGACGAAGCTGGACGCGAGCGCCGAGCGCCGCAACCGCCGGTCTGCATGCGGCGGCAGGAATTCGCGCAGCTCCATCCATTCGAGCGTGACGCCAAGCATCGCCGACACCCGGTCCAGCGCACTTTCCAGTGTCATTACAGGGCGTTCTCGCACCATGTGGACCACCGGCTGGGTGCGCGCCTTGACCTGGCCATAGGCCTGGATCAGCGCAAACCAGTCACATTGCCAGGCATTCCTGCGATCGACCCTGAGGCCTTCCGGCGCGCCCCGGGCGAAAACATCGCGGCCCAGCCTGTCGCGCGCCATCAGCCGCGCCGCCGCCTCGCGCATCGCGCCTAGCCGCTGGAGCCGCAATTGCAGCCGCATCGCCAGTTCTTCAGGGCTGGGGTCTTCCTGCTCCTCGCGCGGGAGCAGCAGGGCGGATTTGAGATAGGCCAGCCAGGCCGCCATCACCAGATAATCGGCCGCCAGTTCGAGCTTCAGCGCTTCGGCCCGCCCGATATAGAGCAGATATTGATCGACCAGTGCGAGGATGGAAATACGCTTTAGATCAACCTTTTGCCTCCGGGCAAGATCGAGCAGAAGATCAAGCGGACCTTCCCAGCCATCGAGCGCAAGATAGAGCTGCGCATCGTCCACCGGGGCCGCACCAGGGCCGACCCAGCCATCGTCGTCAGGTGCGACGGGAAGGTCGGAGAACAGGCTGTCCTGGCTCATGCAGCCTCCTGCGAGATTGCCAGCAACCGGTCGCGCAGGGCGATCAGTTCCGCCTGCCGCCCCGCCAACCTGCTGACGAGTGAGGTACCGGCCAGCGCATGGTCAAGGCGCAGCGCACCCTGTGCGGACAAGGCAGACAGACGCTCCGCTATCCCGACCATGTCTGCCATCCGCGCCCAGCAATTGAGCGCCACGTCGCAGCCTGCGGCAATTGCGCGTTCGGCCCGGTCCGGAACCGTGCCCGCCAGCGCCTCCATGTCGAGATCGTCCGACAGCAGCAGCCCGGCAAAGCCGATCTTGCCGCGAATGATCTGCTCGATCACGTAGGGTGACTGGGTGGCAGGGTTCTCTAGATCCCAGGCGGTATAGCGGATATGCGCGGTCATCGCGATCGGGGCGGAGGCGAGAGTCCTGAACGGTGCGATGTCCGCTTCCAGTTCTGCCTCGCTCGCCCCGACCACCGGCAACGCCTTGTGGCTGTCGGCCAGCGCGCGGCCGTGTCCCGGGATATGCTTGACGATCCCCGCCACGCCCGCGCGGGCCAGCCCGTCCAGCACCGCCCGGCCCAGCGCCGCCACGCGCAACGGCTCGCTGCCCAGCGCACGGTCGCCGATCACATCATGCGCGCCCGGCTGGCGCACGTCGAGCAGCGGCAGGCAATCGACTGTGATCCCCCCTTCGGCCAGATCAAGCCCCAGCGCCTCGGCATTGGCGCGCGCTGCCTCGATCGCACTGGCGGGGGCGATGTCATAGAGCCGGTCGAATCGTTCCCCCGGCGGGAAGGTCGGCCATTCGGGCGGCTTCATCCGGGCCACGCGCCCGCCTTCCTGGTCGATGCAGATGAACAGCCGGTCGCGCCCGTGTATTGCGCGCAGACTGTCGGTCAGCGCGCGCAGCTGGATACGGCTTTCACAATTGCGGGCGAACAGGATGTAGCCAACCGGATCGCTCTCGCGGAAAAAGGCCCGCTCGTCGGCAGAAAGTGTGGTTCCGGCAATGCCGAAAATCGCGGGCGTCATGCTGGCGAGAGTCGCAGCAATGCTGGACTTTCGCAAGCATGAGCCTGCGCTGCGATGTGGATTACGCGCGGCTACTTGACCTGACAGGCCGACCCTTGCGCCTTGAGCGTGGCGCAAAGCTGTTCGGCGCCAGCGCGATCACCTGCCATCGCCTGAAGGCGATAGACCGTGCCGATATCGGCGCTGCCCTGAACCACGCGGTGCGACACGCCTTTCAGCGCCTCGTGCCGGGTCGCCAGCTTCGCCCATCCAGCCTCGGCGCTCGTCTCGCTAGAGAATGCACCAACCTGCACGGCCACGCCGCCGCTGGCCTTGGGTACAGTCGGGGCGGTGGCCTTGACCGCATCAGGTGCCGCCGTTCCCGTGCCCGCCGCAATGCTCGGCGCAGGGGTCTCGCTGCCGGCGATGCGACCTTCACGGGTCTGGCCTTCGCCCACCGCGAAGCTGGTGTCGCCGGTGCCTTCGAAGGTCTTGCCGCCGGGTTGCTCCGGGCGCGTCTTGTAGGGTTCCTTCGGTGCTTCGATCGTGCTGCCATCGGCGACCAGTTCGGGATCGGGGCCGCGATGGGTCATCCACCACACCAGCCCGACCAGCAGGCCGAGCAGGACCACGCCGCCAACGGCAAACGCGATGATGCGCCCGGAATCGATGCCCTGATCATCGTCGAAATCATCGCCGGATTCGAGCCAGGGAAGGCTTTCGCCATCCTCGTTGAAGGCCAGCGTGCTTTCATCCTGTGAAGCTTCGCCCGGTTCGTCCCGGTCGTTTCCCAACCCGTCGATCACCGTCATCGTCACATCTCCTCGACCGCCTCGACACCGAGCAAGGCCAGCCCGTTCCTGAATATTTGCCCCATCTGGATAGCAAGAAATAACCTAGCTTCAGTTAACGCATCCTGCCCGGCCACGATAAACCGCTTATCGGGCTTGTCATTGCCAAGATTCCAGTACGCGTGGAATGCGGCTGCAAGGTCATGGAGGAAGAAGGCAATCCGGTGCGGCTCGCGCGCGGCGGCGGCGGCTTCGACCGTGCGCGGGAACTGCGCGGCCAGCTTGACCAGCGCCAGCTCCTCCTCGCCCAGCAGGGCGAGGTCGGTGTCGGCCGGAGCCAGCCCTTCCGCCGCTGCCTTGCGCAGGGTCGAGGCGATCCGCGCATTGGCATACTGGACATAGAAGACCGGGTTGTCCTTGCTGGCTTCCACCACCTTGGCGAAGTCGAAATCCATTTGCGCTTCGGGCTTGCGGGTCAGCATGGTGAAACGCACCACATCCTTGCCCACTTCGCGCACCACATCGGCCAGCGTCACGAACGTGCCGGCGCGCTTGGACATCTTCACTGGTTCGCCATCGCGCAGCAGTTGCACCATCTGCACGAGCTTGACGTCGAACGGCTTGGCCTTGCCCACCCCTTCGGTCAACGCGGCGACGGCAGCCTTGATCCGCTTGACCGTACCGGCATGGTCCGCGCCCCAGATGTCGATCAGCGCGTCGGCCGTTTCCGCCTTCTGGAAGTGATAGGCCAAATCGGCGCCGAAATAGGTCCAGTTGCCATCGGACTTGCGAATCGGGCGGTCCTGATCATCGCCGAAGCGGGTGGAACGGAACAACGGCAGTTCGACCGGTTCCCAGTCCTCGGGGGTCTTGCCCTTAGGCGCTTCGAGCACGCCATCATAGACAAAGTCATGCGCTCGCAGCCATTGCTCGGCATCGGCCGGCTTGCCGGCGGCCTGCAATTCGGCCTCGGACGAGAACAGGTCGTGATGAATGCCCAGCAGCGCGAGATCGTCCTTGATCATCACCAACATCGCCGCGACCGCGCGGGTGCGGAACAGGATCAGCCACTCGGATTCCGGCTTGCCGACGTAGTGGTCGCCGAATTCCTGCGCCAGCGCCTGCCCCACCGGCACCAGGTAATCGCCGGGATAGAGCCCTTCGGGAATCTCGCCGATATCTTCGCCCAGTGCTTCACGGTAGCGAAGGTGAGCGGAGCGGGCGAGGACATCGACCTGCGCACCGGCATCATTGACGTAATATTCGCGGATCACCTTGTGCCCGGCATATTCGAGCAGCGCGGCCAGCGCATCGCCCACCACCGCGCCCCGGCAATGGCCCATGTGCATCGGCCCGGTGGGATTGGCGGAGACATATTCGATATTGACCGTAGTCCCCTGACCCATCGTGGAGCGGCCATAATCTGCGCCCAGTGTGGCAATGGCCTTCAATTCGTCGCGCCAGCCGCCATCGGCCAGCCGCAGGTTGATGAAGCCCGGCCCGGCAATCTCGCCACGGGTTACCAACGGATCTGCGCAGAGCACGGCAACCAGCTTCTCGGCGAGCACGCGCGGATTGGTCCCGGCGGGCTTTGCCAGCACCATCGCCGCATTGGTGGAGAGATCGCCATGCGCGGGATCGCGCGGCGGTTCCACGCTGACGCTGCCGCGCGGCAGCGCCGCAGGCAGGTCGCCCTGCCGTTCAAGCGCATCGAGCGCGGCTCCGACTTTGGCGACGAAGGCGGCATGGAGTGTGGTGTTGGTGTTGTTATCGGCCATGGGCCCGGCGGTTAGCGGGTTTGGCCGTTCGGGGAAAGGCCCGAGCTTAGCGCGTGGCGTTATAGGCCAGTTGCTTGTCATCCAGCTGGAAGCCGACCAGCAGTTCAAAGCTGGCGCGGGCAATCGCGGCCTTGACCTCGGGCAGGGTCAGCGGGTCGATTGCGGCGTCATAATCGCCGGACTTGCGCTTGCGGGTGATCTTGTCGCGGATATCCGCAGGCAGGGTCGCCTCGGCGCGGTTGACCACGGCCCCGGCAGAGCCGCGCGCCTGCGCCCGTTCCTGGCCGGGTGCAAAATTCAGCGTCACGGTGCCGACGCGCTTGGCCAGAACCGCGCTGCCACCGCGCACGACGGTGGAAAAATAGGGCAGCGTCACCGCGCGCGAGGTGCCGACATCCGTGCGGCGGGCGAAAACGTCGAAATCGACCGTCGCGTAAATGTCACTGCCTCCAGCGGCCTCGTCGCAGTGCATACGCAGGTTGGTGATGTTGGCGGTAAGGTCGATCGCATCGGCGGTCCGCGCGCCGGGGCGGGAGAACAGCGTGATGTCGCCAGTATAGTCGGGCACGCCCACGGCCGGGCAGACGGTCCGCAGCGCGGTAATGCCGATGCCTTCCTCAACGACGATATCACCCTTGGACTTGCAGCCGGCGAGCGCAGCGACTGCGGCAATGGCGACAAAAAGGCGAAGGCGAGCGATCATCATGGTTCCTCGTGCATCAATCGGGTGCAGCCCTAGCCCTTTCGCGCGGCGGGCACAACGGCTAGAGGCGCAGGCATGAACGCACCATTTCAAGAAGAGTCCGGCAAACCTGCGCTCCGGCCGCTGACCCTGCTGATCGCCGCCCCGCGCGGTTTCTGCGCAGGCGTGGACCGCGCGATCGAGATCGTGGAGCGGGCGCTCGACCGCTTCGGTGCGCCGGTCTATGTCCGCCACGAAATCGTCCACAACCGCTTTGTGGTTGATGGGCTGAAAGCCAAGGGCGCGATTTTCGTGGAGGAACTTGACGAAGTGCCCGACGGCGTGCCGGTGGTGTTCAGCGCGCATGGCGTCCCCAAGCACGTCCCGGCCGAGGCAGAATTGCGCGGCCTGCGCTATGTCGATGCCACCTGCCCGCTGGTCAGCAAGGTCCATCGCCAGGCCGAACGCCAGATTGAGGCCGGGCGGCACATCATCTTCATCGGCCATCGCGGCCATCCCGAAGTGATCGGAACGCTGGGGCAGGTTCCCGTCGGCACCATCACTCTCGTCGAAACCGAAGACGATGTCGCCACGCTGGATTTCCCGTCCGACGCGCAACTGGCCTATCTTAGCCAGACGACGCTTTCGGTCGATGACACCGCCCGGATCATTGCCGCCCTGCAAGCCCGCTATCCCGGGATTGTCGCGCCCAAGGCCGAGGATATCTGCTACGCCACGTCCAACCGGCAGGCGGCTGTGAAAGTGATCGCGGCCGGGGCCGAACTGGTGCTGGTGATCGGCGCGCCCAACAGTTCCAATTCGCTGCGGTTGGTCGAAGTGGCCGAACGCTGCGGCGCGCAGGCCCGGCTGATCCAGCGCGCCAGCGAGATCGATCCCGCCTGGATCGAAGGCGTGGAAACGGTCGGCCTCACCGCGGGCGCATCGGCCCCGGAAGAACTGGTCCGCGAAGTGGTGGACCTGCTATCGCGCTGGCGTGCACTAGAGGAACACACGCTCGTCACCGCCGAGGAGAAGATGATCTTCAAGCTCCCGCGCCAGTTGATCGATTGAGGGCAAGTTTCCGATGGCCGTCTATACCCACCTCAGCGCCGAGGACCTTGCCATCCTGATCGCCGAATATGGCGTCGGCGAACTGGTTTCGGCCAAGGGCATCGCCGAAGGGGTGTCCAACAGCAACTGGCTGGTCGACACCGCCCGGGACCGTTTCATTCTGACCATGTATGAAAGCCGCACCGAGCTGTCGGACCTGCCGTTCTTCCTCGGCCTGCTCGATCACCTCGCCGCCCGGGATTGCCCCGTGCCGCGCACCATCCATGATCGCGCCGGCCAGGCCTTCCGCATGATCGGCGGGAAGGCAGTGGCACTGATCGAATTCCTGCCCGGCATCTCGGTGGACCATCCGCAGACGGCGCAGGCCTATGCGGTGGGGGCGGCACTGGCCGGCGTCCACCTCGCCTCGCTCGATTTCGCCGGCTCGCGGGAGAACGGTCTGGGTCGTTCCGGCTGGAAAGCCCTTCTGGATGAATGCGGCGATTCGGGGCTTGCCCGGATCGACCCTGTCCTGCCGGAACTGGTTGCCGGGGAATGCGCCTTCCTGCGCGAGCGATGGCCGGACGATCTGCCGCGGTCGGTGATCCACGCCGATCTTTTCCCGGACAATGTGCTGATGCTGGGCAGCGCGGTCAGCGGGCTGATCGACTTCTATTTCGCATGCACCGACATCACCGCCTATGATGTGGCGGTGACCCACGCCGCCTGGTGCTTTGACGCCCATGGCCGCAATTTCTCACCCCAGATTTCGGCAGCGCTGCTGGCTGGCTACGAAAGCGTACGCCCGCTGTCCGCCGCCGAACGAGCTGCCTTGCCTGTGCTGGCGCGCGGCGCGGCCATGCGCTTCCTTTCGACCCGCGCCTATGACTGGCTGCATACACCGGCCGATGCGCTGGTCACCCGCAAGGACCCGATGGCCTTTGCCCGTCGGCTGGTGTTCTACCAGGGTGCCGGGGATTTGGCGTTCCGGCCATGAAGCGGGTCGAAATCTTCACCGATGGTGCCTGCAAGGGCAATCCCGGCCCCGGCGGTTGGGGCGCACTGCTGCGGATGGGTCCACACCACAAGGAAATGTCAGGTTCCGATCCGGCGACCACCAACAACCGCATGGAAATGACCGCCGCGATCCGCGCGCTGAACGCGCTGATCGAACCCTGCGCGGTCGATCTCTATACCGACAGCAAATATGTCATCGACGGCATCACCAAGTGGGTCCACGGCTGGAAGCGCAAGGGCTGGATCAATTCCAGCCGCGAGCCGGTGCGCAACGCCGACCTGTGGCATGAACTGATCGCCGCTTCCGGTCGGCACAAGGTCGAATGGCACTGGGTCAAGGGGCATGACGGGCATCCTGAGAACGAGCTTGTCGACAAGCTTGCCAGCGATGCCGCGCTTGCGGCCAAGGGATGAGGTAAGCGCCGGGTAGCGCGCATCACGCTCAATCGAGGTTTTCGACCGTTTCCGCGCCCGGGCCGTTCTTCTGGATCGATTCGATCGCGTTCTTGGCACCGGCCTTGCTGCTGTAGCCTTCGGTCCAGAAGATCGTTTCGCTGTTGTGGCAGAAATAGGCGACAAATTCGCCGTTCTTGTTTTTCCGGATTTCGAAACGATGGGCCATCTGTGATCTCCTACCCGTGGGGAAGCCCAGATTAGCAGCCTTTTCCATCATTTCCAGCCGAACCGCGCCGGATCATAGCGCGCCGGGTCAAGCTGCCCGGTCATCGCGTCGTAGGGAAGGCCCAGCAACTGCTGGGCCGCCAGGCGCGCTGCGGCAGGTGCGGTCTGGATGCCGAAACCGCCCTGTCCGGCAAACCAGAAGAACCCCGGTTGTCGTTCGTCCCGGCCGTAGATCGGTATGCGATCGGGCGCGAAACTTCGCAGGCCCGCCCATTTGTGCTCGACCCGGCGCACCGGCCAGTCGATCACTTGCTCCAGCCGGTCGATCGCGATCGCTACATCGATCTCTTCCGCTACGGCGTCGCAGGGTGGGCTTGGATGTTCATCATGCGGCGTCAGCCACAATCGCCCGCCTTCCGGCTTGAAATAGAAACTGCCGTCAATGCCAAGCACCAGTGGGAGATCGTCCGGAACATTGCGCCCCGTCCTCAATTGCACCATGGTCCGGCGCAGCGGCTGGATGCCCAGCGGTCGAACGCCAGCCAGCCGCGCGACCTCGTCCGCCCATGCCCCGGCAGCGTTGACCAGCGTCTCGCAGCGCAATCGGCTGCCGTCGGCAAGGGTCAGCAGCCAGCCCTCCGTCTCCCGCTCTGCGCTGACAAGACCGGCCCGGCAGCGGATCTGCGCCCCGCTGCGGTGGGCCAGCGCCAGATAATGCTGGTGGAGCCCCGCGACATCGATGTCCTTCGCATCACCTTCCAGCAGGCCAGCGATCCAGCCCTCGCGCAGACCGGGCACCAGCGCCTCGATCCCGCTGCGGTCCAGTCGCTTCAGACCGATGCCTGCCGCCGAATATTCCTGTTCGAAACGTTCGAGCGTGGCAATATCGCAGGTCCGGCCAATATGCAGGGCGCAGCGGTCGGTCAGGAATCCGAGCCCGGCAAGGCAGGCCCCGGATGCAGCTGTCAATGGCAAGATCGCCGCGCCGCCATAGCTTTGCATCCAGAACGCCGCAGACCGCCCGGTGGCGTGCATTCCGGGATGGTCCTCCGCTTCGAGCAACAGCACGTGTGCATGCGGGGCCAGTTCGGCGGCGAGGCTTGCCCCTGCCATTCCGGCACCGGCAATGACCATGTCATAGCGATTGTCCAGCTTTGGCCGGGTCACGCGCGCGCCTGCCAGGGCGGTGCGACCCGGTCGAGAAATGTCGCGATCGCGGCCAAAGCCCGGTCGCGGACCAGGTTCACTTCGCGCAGGATCTCGTGGCGGGCCTCCTTGCCGAATTGCACCAGCTCACCGCGCGGGAGCCGCCCGGCGGCCCGCACCGCCGCGCGTGGATCGACCAGCCGGTCCTCGCTCCCCACCAGAAGCTGGGCCGGGACCATCATCGCCTCAAGAACTCCGCGCCGTTCCATGGCCCGGATCGAGGCGTAGGCACGCTCGATCCAGCCCCAACTGCCCGGCCCCATGACCAGTTCGGGACGATGCGCGCGCCACCAAACCTCATCGGCATAACGCCCGGCATCGTGGGTCAACAGCTTGCTTCGGTCAGCGGGCAACTGGCCAGGCTTCTCGCTCCACTTCCAGGCCGGACGGCGCGGATCGCCGATCAGGCACATCAGCCGGGCGACGCCATGCAGCACCATCAGCGGCAAGGGAATGGAGCCCATGCCGAGCATCGGGGCGGACAGCACCAGCGCGTCGGGATCAACCAGCCGTTCCACCGCCGCCCGCAGCGCCAGATGGCCGCCCATCGAATGCCCGACAAGCACATGCGGCCCGGGCGTCTGCCCTTTCCACTCGCGCCAGAATGCGGCGAGATCGGAAATCCATGTCGCGAAATCGTCGATGTGCCCGGTGACGTCGTCCAGCCCCAGTCGGCCCGATCCTGCCTGCCCGCGCCAGTCGGCAGCAGTTACCCGCCAGCCCTGCACGGCCCAGCCATCGAGCGTTTCGAGATATTTCTCATAGGCATCGCCGCGCCCGGGCATGAACAGCAGCGAACCGCGCGCTTCGCCGCAACCCGGTATCCAGTCGATCCGGCGAATGGCATGGCCATCCGCTGCCATCCAGCGGCTTTCCACCGCGGACGCCGGGATTGCCCGGCGAGGTGGCCCGACCGTTGCGCCGTCCGGAATTTGATCAGCCCTAATTCCATCCTCCTGCCCAAGGTTACTTTTTGGTAAGCCCTGATCGGTAGGAAGTCGTCATGGGCACCATGGGGGACTTCCATGCAAGGCGGTTTTTTCCACTATTATCTTCTGGCGGGACTCGCGATCGCCCTGGCGTTCGCCGCGTACACCGACATTCGTCGGCGCGAGATCGACAATTGGCTGAATGCGGCAATCGCTGCCGGAGCACCGCTTTTCTGGTGGGCGAGCGGCGCGCATCTCTGGCCGGGCGTGGCGATTCACGTCGGCGTGGCCGTGGCCGCCTTTCTCGTCATGCTTTGCCTGTTTGCCTTCCGGCTGATGGGCGGTGGCGATGTGAAGCTCCTTACCGCGCTGGCCCTCTGGATAAAGCCGCTGTGGTTCCTGCGCCTGCTAATGGTCATGGCGCTGGCCGGAGGGGTGCTTACGCTGGTGCTGGCCGGGTGGCACTATTTCCGCAAGCGCAAGGACAGACTGGCAGTTCCTTATGGCGTGGCGATTGCCTTCGCCGGGCTCTGGGCGCTGGGAGCGCAATACTGGCCGGCATTCGCAAGAGGAGCGGCGTTGGCGGGGTGAACCCGATGTTAACCAATGCCGACGTATTCACCACATCACTAACCCACAGGTTCAACGAGGGGGCGTAAATCGCCATGGACAAGAAGAAACTGGTTCTGCTGCTTGGAGCGCTGATCATCGCGATCGGTACGGCGATGGCAGCGCGGAGCATGTTCGCGGGCGCATCGACCCCGGAAGCCGATGCCAAGGCGCGGGAAATGAAGGGCCCCAAGGTCCTCGTCAGCCAGCGCGCGCTACCTGTGGGCACGATCATCACTGCCGACGCGCTGAAGTTCCAGATGTAGCCCAAGGACATGGTCGACAACGCCTACTTCCTTGAAGGCGAAGCCAGCATGGACAAGCTGCTTGGCACCGTCGTGCGTTATCCGATCACGGCGGGCGAGCCCATCACCCAGGGCGCGCTGGTCGCGCCGGGCGATCGTGGCTTCCTTGCCGCCGCGCTCGGACCTGGCATGCGCGCCGTGACGATCCCGACTTCGGCCAAGACCGGTGTTGCAGGCTTCATCTTCCCGGGTGACCGGGTCGACATCGTCCTGACCCAGACGGTCAAGGGCGATGGCCCGTCACTGAAGGCTGCCGAAACGATCCTGCGCAACATCCGCGTGCTGGCGACTGACCAGTCGACTGAAAGCACCACGGTGGACGGCAAGACCAAGGTCAAGAAGTTCAGCACTGTCACGCTCGAAGTGACGCCGAAGATCGCCGAAAAGATCGCGGTGGCCCAGACCATCGGCACGCTCAGCCTTTCGCTGCGCTCGATCGCCGACAACCAGTCCGAACTGGAACGCGCAATTGCCGCTGGCGAAGTGCAGCTGCCCGAAGGCGCCACCCACGAAGACGAGGAAAAGGCGATGCGCGCCGCGATGACCCGCCCGCAGGACAAGGCCGAGACCTATGTCACCGGCGGCGACGTGTCCCGCTTCCAGCGCACCTCGGTACCCAGCCAGGGCAATGGCGGCGGCGGCGGCGGTGGGGCCGGTGGGGCTGCACCTTCGGGTGGGGCTGGCGTTGCCGCAGCCCCCAAGGATCTTGGCCCGAGCGTCCGGGTGACGCGCGGCAAGAACACCACCATCGTCTCGATCGGAGCGAAGTGAGATGGACCGCCGTGCACAAAATACCGCTGCTCACCGCAACGCGACGACGCAAACCAGGGGCACACGCATGACACGCCGCCTTATCACTACTCTCCTGTCTGCTGCGGCCTGCGCCGTAGTGCCGACAGCGCTGACCTTCGCCAGCGCGGCCCAGGCCCAGTCGGTCTCCGAGCCCAAGCAGCAGGTCGTCCTGTCGACCGGGCGCGGCGAGCTGGTGTCGGTGCCAGGCAGGATGTCGGACATTTTCGTCGCGAACGACGAGATCGCCGATGTCCAGGTCAAGTCGCAGCATCAGGTTTATGTCTTCGGCAAATCGGCAGGCGAGACGACCGTTTACGCCAGCGATGCCTCCGGCAACGTGATCTGGTCAGCCAATCTGCGGGTCGGATCGAACATCGACAGCATCGACCAGATGCTGAATATGGCGATGCCTGACGCCAAGGTCAGTGTTTCGACCATGGGCACCAACACCGTACTACTGACGGGCACCATCGCCGCGCCGGAAGATGGCGCCGAGGTGGAACGACTGGTGCAGGCCTTCCTTGGTGACAAGGCCAACATCATCAGCCGCCTGAAGATGTCGACCCCGCTGCAGGTGAACCTGCAAGTGAAATTCGCCGAAGTCAGCCGCTCGCTGGTGCGGGCGCTGGGGTCGAACCTGACCAGCATGGATGGATCCAGCGGCCTTCAGGCCGGTATCGGACAAGGCCGCCAAGGCTGGTCGCCGAACTTCTATGTCGGGCCGAACCAGACGCTGGGGGTCGGTAACTCTCCCAATATCCAGGTCCCTGACTTCAGCAAGCAGCCGGACGCATTCGGGAATTACCCGACGAAGAACGGGACTGGCTCCGGGATTATCCCGATTTCTCCTGGAACGACGCTCGGCATTGCCGGACATTTCCTCGGCCTTGACCTGCTAGGCGCGCTGGACCTTGCCGAGCGGCAGGGCCTGGTGACGACGCTGTCCCAGCCCAATCTGACTGCCCTGTCTGGCGAAACCGCAGATTTCCTGGCCGGTGGCGAATTTCCGATCCCGATGAGCCAGGGCCTTGGCAGCACCTCGATCCAGTACAAGAAGTTCGGCGTCAGTCTTTCCTATACGCCGACCGTGCTTGCCAATGGCCGCATTTCGATGCGCGTCCGCCCCGAAGTGTCCGAGCTTTCGAGCCAGGGCGCGGTGACGCTCAACGGCTTCCAGGTTCCGGCGCTGACCGTGCGCCGGGCTGAAACGACGATCGAACTCGGTTCCGGTCAGAGCTTCATGATCGCCGGGCTGATGAGCAACAATGCGCAGAACACGATCGACAAGACACCGGGTGCCGGCGACCTGCCAATCCTGGGCAATCTGTTCAAGTCCACGGAATTCCGCAAGGGCCAGACCGAGCTGGTGATCATTGTGACGCCCTATCTGGTCAATCCGGTGGATGCGAACGACATCAAGCTGCCAACCGACGGCTTCCGTGCTCCGACGGCATTCCAGCAGTTCTTCGGGAATGCCGAATCCGACGGTGAAAGCGGCAAGGACCGCCCGATGCCGAGAGCGGCGCCGTCAGAAGATCAGCAGCCGAAGGTCGGTTCGCTCGATCAGCCTGCTGCGCTGCCTTCCCCGGACAATGATCGCAAGTCGAAGAAGGCCCGCAAGGAAGAAAGGCGCGCCGAAGTGACTTCCGCTCCCGTCCCCGGCTTCAGCCTCAAGTGAGAAAGGTGACCAAGATGCCGAATTGCATGAACAAGCCGATTGCCGCCGCCATCGCCCTTTCGCTGGGTCTGTCGCTGGCTGGCTGCGCCGGCGGGGCCGGGTCGGTCACCGAGAACCGCTCGCTCGAAAGCGTCAACCAGCCGATCGTGACGCAGTCCAATTTCACACTCGACCTGGTCAGCGGATCGGGCGGGCTTTCGATCCCGGAACAGCGCCGGCTGGCCGGATGGTTCGAAGCGATGGACCTGCGCTACGGTGATCGTATCGCGATCGATGATCCTCTGACCAGCCCTGCCACTCACCAGGCGGTTTCGGCCATTGCCGAGCGTTACGGCATTCTGGTCAGCGATGGCGCTCCGGTTACACCGGGCTATGTCGATCCGGGCAAGATCCGCGTCGTGATAACCCGCGCCTCGGCCGAAGTGCCCGATTGCCCCAACTGGTCCGACACGAAGGCCTCAAACCTCGGAAACAAGACCTCGTCCGGCTATGGCTGCGCCATCAACGGCAACCTGGCAGCGATGGTCGCGAACCCGGAACACCTGATCCACGGTGCGAAGGGCTCGGACGACACTACGGTGGTGATGAGCTCCAACAAGGCCATCAGCAGCTATCGCAAGGCTCAGCCGACCGGCGAAAAGGGCCTGAAGGACAACAAGACTGACAGCAGCAGTGGGGGTAACTGAACCATGAACGCGCCCTGGAAACCCGGAGCTTCCGGCAATCGAGATCCCTTCGCTGCTTTTGTCTGTGATGACAACACGCTCGACGTGCTGCGCCCGGTATCAGTCGAAATGGGCTGGCCGCCCGAAAAATGCGCCAAGGGGGGGCTTCGCAACGCCGTCCAGTCGCTCTCGATCGCGGCAAGCCCGAACATCCTGCTGGTCGACTTGTCGGAGAGCGGCGATCCGCTCAACGACATCAACGCCCTGGCCGAGGTGTGCGAGCCCGGCACGGTGGTGATCGCGATCGGTCAGGTCAACGATGTGCGCCTTTACCGCGATCTTTTGGGCAGCGGCATTCACGACTATCTGCTCAAGCCGATTTCGGCCGGGCAATTGCGCGATGCGCTGACCCAGGCCCAATTGGTCTTTGCTTCGCCAAAGACTTCTGACGCAGCTGCGCCAAAAAAGCACATCTCCACCGCAGTGGTGGGGACGCGCGGGGGCGTGGGCGCTTCGACCCTGGCCACTTCGCTCGCCTGGCTGTTCAGTTCCGATCACCGGATGCCGACCGCACTGCTCGATCTCGACGTCCATTTCGGGACAGGCGCACTGGCGCTCGATCTCGAGCCGGGTCGTGGCCTGACTGACGCAATCGACAATCCGAGCCGCATCGACGGCCTGTTCATCGAACGCGCGATGATCCGGGCAAACGACAATCTGTCGATACTGTCCGCCGAAGCTCCAATCAGCGCGCCGTTGATGACCGACGGTTCTGCCTTCGTCCAGTTGGAAGAAGAATTCCGTCACGCCTTCGAAATGACGGTCATCGACCTTCCCCGGAACATGCTGATCAATTTCCCGCACCTGCTCGCAGATGTGAACGTTGTAGTTCTAGCCACCGAGATGACCCTCGCCTCGGCCCGGGATTCGATCCGGATCCTTTCCTGGCTCAAGGCCAACGCCGGCCACGCCCGGCCCATCGTGGTCGGCAACAAGTTCCTGACCGGCGTGGCAGAGATCAGCAGGGCCGACTTCGAGGCTTCGATCGAACGCAAGATTGACTACCTGGTGCCTTACGACCTCAAGTCCGCGACCAATGCGGCTAAGCTGGGTCAGGTGTTCGTCGATGCCAATCGTTCGAGCAAGGCCAGCGCGGTCATTCGCAGCCTCGCCGATCAGATCATCGGGTCAGGTGCCGGAGAGACCGAAGCAGAACCCGTCAAGCCCGCCAGGGCATCGCTACTGGGCAAGCTCGATCTCAAGGCAATGATCACGAAGAAATCCAAGACGCCCGCACCAGCGCAGTGACGGTGAAAGCATTCCTGCGGCGCTGGAACGCCGCCGGGATCGGTTAGGAAAGGCAAGGTCTCGACATGAGCATTGTGCAGATTCTGCTCTTTGGTGCAGGACTCATGGCCATGATGGTCATGGGTTATGCCGCCCTCTCGGGTCCGTCGCCGGTCAAGGAAGGCGCGCGGCGTCTGCAGGGGCTGCGCGAACGCCATTCCGACAGCACGAAGGACAGGGTCGAGGCCCAGCTGCGCAAGGCAGTGGCTGCGCGCAAACCCAAAGGCCATCGGATAGCCGGCTCAAGTTCGCGCATCGAAGCCCTCGCACTGCGACTCGACCGGACCGGCAAGCCCTGGACCGTGATGCAGTATTTCTATGTTTCGCTGGGCCTTGCCCTGGGCATTGCCGTGTTGATCTATTTGCGTTCTGGCGCCGCGCTGCTGTCGCTGGGGATCGGCGTGATAAAGCGCTCAACGAGCGCCGCGAAGAACTCAAGGCCGGAATTGTCAAGGCCAGCGCAAAGAAGCGCACCAGCCTCCTTCGCAACAACGAAGCGACCGACAAGATGAAGGACACCCTGCAAGGGTTGTAGGTCCTTCAGGACAGCCAGGTCAAAGCTGCCCAGCAGAAGCTGGCGCAGGCCGGCATCCGCAACAAGGAATGGGCGGTCGCGGTCATCTTTGCGCGGATGGTCCTGCCGATCGTGATGGGTCTGACAGCGATGGCGCTGTTCTACTGGAGCGACATGTTCCCGACCTGGGGCGGCATGAAACGCCTGGCGGCATTTGCCGTGATGCTGGGCCTGGGGTACAAGGCGCCCGACATCTTTCTTTCCAACCTGATTTCCAAGCGCACCCACGAAATCCGCAAGGGCCTGCCCGATGCGCTCGATCTGCTGGTGATCTGCGCCGAGGCCGGCCTTACGGTGGACGCCGCCTTCAACCGCTGCGCCAAGGAACTGGGCCGGGCCTATCCCGAACTGGGTGACGAGTTCGCGCTGACCTCGATCGAACTGTCGTTCCTCACCGAACGCAGGCAGGCGTTCGACAACCTCGCCTATCGCGTCGATCTCGAAGCGGTGAAAGGGGTGGTGACTACGATGATCCAGACCGAGCGCTATGGGACACCGCTCGCTTCGGCCCTACGTGTGCTCTCGGCCGAATTCCGCAATGAGCGCATGATGCGCGCCGAGGAAAAGGCCGCGCGGTTGCCGGCGATCATGACCGTTCCGCTGATCCTGTTCATCCTGCCAACACTGTTCATCGTCATTCTCGGTCCGGCAGCCTGTTCAATTGCCGATGCCTTCTCGGGCGGCGGACCCGGCCACAAGTAAGTGTCCAGAAAGCCGGTCAGGAAAGGAGCGCCCGCCGGAACGGCGGGCGTTGCCGTTTCCGGCTGGTCAGCCGAGGATACGGCGGGCGACAGCGTCCAGCCGCAGCGCCAACAGGCGGTCACGCTGCTCGGGTGCGGTGAAGATCGTCCCGTCCAGCGCGGTATCGATCGGGCTCGGTTCGCGCTCTGGCGGAAGAAGCTCGGCCAGCCTGCGCACAGTTGCCCGCGCCAGAGCGGCATTCTGGCGCATGACGCCCAGCACATCCTGAGCCTGGACCGTGGCCCCGCTTTCGCGCCAGCTGTCATAGTCGGTGACCATGCCGAGCAGGGCGTAGGGTAGCTCCGCCTCGCGGGCGAGCCGTGCCTCGGGCATGGCGGTCATGCCGATGATGTCGCCGCCCCAGGCGCGATGCATCCGGCTTTCGGCGCGCGGCGCAAATTGCGGCCCTTCAACTGCGACATAGCACCCGCCGCGATGGACCGTTCCCCCCGCCCCTTCGACCGCATCCGCCGCCAGTGCCGACAGGCGCGGACAGGTGGGATCGGCGATACCGACATGGGCCACCAGTCCATTGCCGAAGAAGCTACGTTCGCGCCGCTGGGTCTGGTCGATGAATTGGTCGGCCGCCACGAACTGTCCGGGCGCCATATCTTCGCGCAATGATCCGATCGCCGACACCGCGAGAATGTCGGTCACCCCGCAGCGCTTCAGCACATCGATATTGGCGCGGTAATTGATTCCGCCGGGCGACAGGCGATGCCCCTCGCCGTGGCGGGCGATAAAAGTGAAGCGCACCCCGGCAAGCGTGCCGATGGTGACCGGACCGGATGCCTCCCCGAACGGGCTGTTTACCGGAATCTGCTGCGCATCGTCCAGCCCGAGCCCGTCGTAGAGCCCGGATCCGCCGATCACGCCGATATGCCATGTGCCACTCATCCGCGCGGGACCGAGCCGCCCCGGTGGGCCGGGACGGCTGGATCGATCACAGGACTTCGATGATGGTCACGTTGGCGACGCCGCCGCCTTCGCACATGGTCTGGAGGCCCCACTTCTTGCCACGGGCCTTGAGCGAATGGATCAGGGTCGACATCAGCTTCGCGCCGGTACCGCCAAGCGGATGACCAAGCGCGATCGCCCCGCCGTTGACGTTGAGCTTCTCCGGGTCGGCCCCGGTGTGCTTGAGCCATGCCATCGGGATCGAGGCGAAGGCTTCGTTGACTTCGAACAGGTCGATATCGCCGATCTTCATGCCGGCCCGGGCCAGCGCACGGTCGGTCGCCGGCAGCGGTTCTTCCAGCATCAGCACCGGATCGCCCGCCGTGACGGTGAGATTGTGAATACGCGCCGATGGCGTGAGGTTGTACTGCTTCAGCGCGCGTTCCGATACGATCAGCGCGGCGCTGGAGCCATCGCACATCTGGCTGGAGGTGGCGGCGGTCAGTCGGCCACCCTCGACCAGCAGCTTAACGCCCTTGATGCCGTCAAGCGTGACATCGAAGCGGATGCCTTCATCAATCAGGTGCTGTTCCGTGCCATTCGCGGTCTCGATCGTGATCGGCACGATCTCGTCGGCGAATGCGCCGGCCTTGGTCGCCGCAGCTGCGCGCAGGTGGCTGTTGTAGGCGTATTCGTCCATCTCGTCCTTGGTCAACCCGTGTCGCGCGGCAACCTGTTCCGCGCTCATGAACTGGGAAAAGG
This sequence comes from Erythrobacteraceae bacterium, assembly GCA_947479055.1. GTDB lineage: Bacteria > Pseudomonadota > Alphaproteobacteria > Sphingomonadales > Sphingomonadaceae > CANJYE01. Next base: position 3,953 of record CANJYE010000006.1, on the reverse strand, counting down.
CCTGGCCCGGCATGGATGCAAGCACAGGGTATTTCGCCATCAGGCCGGGCGAGACGTAATAGCCGAGGTCCGCCTCACGGTGGAAGCGCGAGGCCGAACCCATCGGCACCCGGCTCATGCTTTCCACGCCAGCCGCGATCACCACGTCCTGCGTGCCCGACATCACCGCCTGCGCGGCGAACTGGATCGCCTGCTGCGAGGAACCGCACTGCCGGTCGATCGTGACGGCCGGGGTCGATTCCGGCAGGCGCTGCGAGGCGAGGACTGCGATCCGGCCGACCTGGTGGGACTGCTGCCCGGCCTGGGTTACGCAACCCATGATGACATCATCGACCGCGTTGGGATCGATTCCGGTGCGATCAACCAGCGCATCGAGCGTGGCCGCCGCCAGATCCACCGGATGGACACCGGAAAGGCGACCGCCACGGCGTCCACCGGCAGTGCGGAATGCGTCAACGATATAGGCGGTGGTCATTGGAGACTCTCCTCGTATGCAGGCTATATTTTCCGCGCGTAGGCAGCGGCTGGCGATGGGTCAAGGGGAGACGCACTGCGAAGCCGGGCCGCAATGCTTAGGAGATTTACTAGCGACGCCCATCAGGCTAATCGCCCGCGCTGAGGGGACATCCATGAATTTCCTGCAAGCAGCCTGTTTTGCGGCCATCGCCCTTGGCTGCTGCGCAAGTCCCGCAGATGCCCGGGACGCGATTGTTCCGTCGGAAAGTGTACCGGCAGAACGCTCCCGCGATGAAATCATCGTCACCGGTTCGCGCATCGTCCTGGCCGGGATTGCCGATCTGGAGCCCACGGTCAGCATCGACCAGGACTATTTGCGGGCGCGCAATCTCACCAACATTGCCGATGCGCTGAACGAGCTTCCCGGCTTTCGCGCATCCGACACCCCCGATGGCGTGCAGGAGCGCCATGGGCAAGGGGTCAATTTCGCCAATGCCTTCGGGCTCGGTTCGAACCGCACGCTGACACTGATCAACGGGCGGCGGGTGGTCAGTTCCAACCTGCCGTCGATCTTCGGCAATGCCGATCCGGGATCGCAGGTCGATCTCAACATGATCCCGACGATCCTGGTCAAGCGGGTGGATCGGGTGGCGATCGGCGGCGCGCCGGTCTATGGCTCGGAAGCGATCGCGGGCACGGTCAACATCATCCTGCGCGACGACATCAGGGGGCCGGAAATGTCGGCCACATCCGGTATCACCAGCCGGGGCGACAATTTCCGCTACAACCTGTCGGGGGCCTATGGCGCGCAATTCGCCGATGGGCGCGGCCATTTCACGTTCGCGGCCAGCTATGACAAGGTCAAGGGCGTGCGCCAGAACGCGCGCCGGTTCTATCGCGACAATATCCTCGAAGTGCCCAATCTCGGCATACCGGGAACCGGCCTGTCGCGCAGGGCACGGCTCAATCGAAACCTCGACTATGATCTCGGCCCCGCTGACGGCATGCCCGGCACAGTGCTGGTGCGTGACGGCACCATTCCCTTCCTGACCGAAGGCGGGCTGGTGTTCGGCGGACCCCTGAGCGGCGCGGTGCAGTTCGACCGGCAGGGTAATCTGGTGCCATTCAATCGCGGAGTCGGCTTCGGGCCGTTCACTTCGGGCGAGGACGGTTTCCGCCTCAACGACTACGGCCAGATCACCAGCGACCTCACGCGCTTTTCCGCCAATCTGCTGGCGGATTACCAGCTGTCGGACCACATCCGCCTGTTCGCCGAAGCGCAGCATTTCCGTTCGCGCGCAAACGAGCTGGTCGACCAGCCGAATTTCAACGCGCTGCTGTTTTCGGGCGTAAGTGGGCCCTTGCTTTTCACCGCAGGCAATCCCTTCCTGACGGATCAGGCCCGCAACCTGCTGCTGGCCAACGGGATGGACGCCTTCTTCCTCAGTCGCGCAAATGCCGATCTCGGCGATCCGACCGGCTATTCCCGCAGCCGGGTCACGCGCGGGGTCCTCGGGCTGGACGGCGATTTTGCGCTCGGCAGCAAGCGCTTCAACTTTGAAGTCTCCACCACCTATGGGCAGACCCGCTTCACAGATTACGACCAGCAGATCGACCAGCAGCGCTTCATCAACGCCATCAACGTCACCCGCAACGGCAGCGGCGCGATTGTCTGCGATCCCGCGCCGCTCCTGCCCGCAGGAGGCATCCCGCTGGCCGATCCGGCCTGCCGCCCGCTCAACCTGTTCGGTGCGGGCGCGCCATCGGCAGAAGCGCGGGACTATGTGCTGGCCGATGTCCGCACCCGCAGCCGGCTCGAACAATTCGTGTTCAACGCCAATTTCGGCGGATCGCCCTTTTCCATCTTCGGCAATGCGGCAGGGTTCAATCTGGGTTTTGAGCATCGCTCGGAAAAGGCCCGTTTCACGCCCGATCGCTTCCAGCAGTTGGGGCTTGGCCGTTCCTCGCCCTTTCCGGCGGTTTCAGGCGGGTTCAGGCTCGACGAGCTTTTCGGCGAATTGTTCCTGCCGCTGATTACTCCGGAAAACAACGCGCCGATATATCGGCTCGATCTGTTCGCACGGGGGCGCACAAGCCACAATTCGATCAACGGCAGCTTCACCTCATGGTCGGCTGGCGGACGGTTCCAGCCAGTGCGGGCGATCGAGCTGCGCGGCAATTTCACCCGTTCCTTCCGCGCCCCCGCCATTGCCGAACTGTTCTCGCCGCTGTCCACCTCGCGCGAGGTGGTGCCGGACCTGTGTGCGCCGGGCAGCCTTGGCGACGGTCCCTCCCCGGAAATCCGCGCACGCAACTGCGCCGCTTTCCTGGGCGCCTATCCCGGCGCCACTCCGCTGCTGGCATCGGTCTTTTCCGTGCCTTCCCTGCAAGGCGGCGATCCCGGCCTCGCCAACGAGCGGGCCGACAGCTTCACCTTCGGCATCGTGCTGCGCCCCGGATTTGCGCCCGGCTTGACGATTTCGGCCGATTACCTGGACATCAGGGTGCGCGATCCGATCGCGTTCCTGTCGGTCACGGAGCTCGCTTCGGCCTGTTTCGACAATCCCGATTTCGACCTTTCGGATCCGGCGCATGGCAATGCCTATTGCTCGGCCATTGACCGCGACGCGACCGGGCAGGTCGTCTCGGACCCGCTCAACCCGGCGGTCCGGTCCGGCTTCCGCAATGGCAAGCGGATCGCCTTCAGCGGCATTCAGGGATCGCTGTCCTATGCCACCGGGCTCGACCGGATCGGGCTGCCGGGCAGCCTTTCCGCGCAAGGAGAGCTGTTCTATGTCCGCCGCCGGGTGCAGGACCTGACCGGTGTCAACCGGATCCGCCTCGATGGGATCATCGGCGATCCCGAATTCCGGGCGCAATTGCGGCTGGGCTATGCGCAAGCCCGCTGGGGGCTGACCGCCAGCTTCAATTATACCGGCGCGCAATTGTTCTCTCGCTTCGCTCGCGGCCCCTCCCCCGGCGACACGCGGGAGATCGACCAACTGGACGCGTTCATCACGATCGATGCGAACCTGTTTGTCGAGCCGGCGGAGGGAATGCGGATCAATCTTTCAGTCACCAATCTCACCAACCGCAACGGCCAGAAATATTTCGGCGCGCTGATCCCCGGTTCGATCAACGATCCGCTGGGACGACGGTTTGCGCTGAGTGTAGCTCAGCAGTTCTAGATGTTGAACCGATCCGTACGGGCAATCGCAACAGTTTGTTTCACCACATCGAATCGGTACACATAACTCGCCAAGGCCGCTCCGGATTGACGCGCCGACGATCCCTTTTTACGCAAGTGCAACATGCTGGAATGTGATAAATATGTCACGATATGTTCTCGTAATACCAACCTGCACTGACTACAACCCACGCGCCCATTTGCGGCGTCCGATGGTCATGATGCGCCACGGCTGATCGATGAGTTTGTTCCACGCCTCGCAGCAGTGGTCGATGATGTTGTCGTGGGATGTGAAGACCCGGTTGGAGAG
>CANJYE010000005.1 GCA_947479055.1 Erythrobacteraceae bacterium | reverse complement strand
CACTTGATCGAAAACCTGTTCGCCAAAATCAAGGACTGGCGGCGCATTCACACCCGCTATGACCGCTGCGCCCACACCTTCATGTCCGCCATCGCAATCGCCGCTACCGTCATCTTCTGGTTGTGATCAATGAGTCCTGACCCTAGGCTGATTGCACCCGCATCGACATCCTTGAGCGTTGCGCAGCGAAAATTGCGGCAGGTGCGCGGTCGGTCATAGTAGACGGTGCATCCGCTGGAAGAATGCCGGGAACAGGGATGGGGAAAGCGTGTCCTGCCATTGTGAAGCTCAAGCGGGAAATCCAGTTTGGCAAGCCTGGCGCATTCATCTGCTTCGATTTCGGCATGGGCGAACAATGTCCCATCGCAGCAAAACCCGCACTGGTTGCATAGGTCACTCAACTGCTATTTCGTCCGTTCCATGGCGCACATCTTACGCCGCCGGATCGCAGGTTGCCAAGCCAATCGGCCAGGTTCGCCTCGGGTCAATCCAGCTCCCACGCCCGTTCACCATGGCTGGTGATATCGAGCCCTTCGCGTTCCTCGTCCTCACTGACCCGCATCGGGAACACCAGCGACACCGCGACGGCGAGAATGACGGTGGCGATTGCCGACCATAGCGCGACAACGCCCACGCCCATTGCCTGGCCGAGCGCCTGGCTGGCCATGTCCATGCCTGGCGCATAGCCGGTTCCGCCGAGCGAAGGAGAGAGGAACAGCGCCAGCAGCAGCGATCCGGTGATCCCGCCCATGCCATGCACGGCGAAGACATCGAGCGAATCGTCGATATGCCAGCGCTGCTTGACCTGCTGGATGGCAAAATAACAGATCCCGGTGGCGATGATCCCGAACAGGATGGCGGCACCGGGCGAGATGAACCCCGCCGCCGGGGTGACCGTGGCAAGGCCGGCAATCGCACCGGTAGCGAAACCGACCGTGGTCGGCTTGCCGACGGCGTAGCGTTCGATCGCGATCCACATCAGCGCGGCGGCGCAGGCGGCGGCGTGGGTGTTGATAATCGCGGTCGAGGCATCGTCGGTCGCGGTCAGCGCCGAGCCGCCGTTGAAGCCGAACCAGCCAACCCACAACAGCATCGCCCCGACCATGGTGAGCGACGGCGCATGCGGCAACATCAGGGTCCGGGGAAAGCCGTTGCGCTTGCCCAGCAGCAGCGCGACCGCCAGCGCAGACACGCCGGCAGTGGTGTGGACAACGATGCCTCCTGCGAAATCCAGCGTGCCGAACTGCGAGGAAAGCCAGCCGCCACCCCACACCCAATGCGCGACCGGGGCATAGACCACCAGCCCCCACAGCGCGCAGAAGGCGATGACCCAGTTGAACCGTGCCCGGTCGACCCAGGCACCGATCATCAGCGCCGGGGTAATGGCGGCAAAGGTCATCTGGAACAAGGCGAAGGCGCTTTCGGGGATCGAGGTGCCGTCGCGGACATTGCCGAGATCGATCATCATCCAGGCATTGCCCGCACCGAGAATGCCCGAACCAACGTCGCCGAACGCCAATGTATAGCCCGCGATGATCCACAGCAGCGAGGCAATGGCCGATACGGCACCGATCTGCAGCAGGACGGAGAGGAAGTTCTTCGCGCGGACAAGGCCGCCATAGAACAGGCCAAGTCCGGGCAGCGTCATCAGCAGGACGAAAGCCGAGGAGACCAGAATCCAGGCGGTGTCGCCGCTGTCATTGACCGCCGCGAGATTGTCTTGCGCGAATGCGATGGTCGGCAGCGCGGCGGCGAGCCCGGCAAAACAGCCGGCAAACTTGCGAAGCATTCTGATCCTCTCCCCAAACCGTTCCCATGCGGGAATCGGTCCCCTGTCTCGCGACGTTACTAGGCCAAGGAGTGGGCGCGCGGCAAGCTGGCGCAGTTCCTGTCTCCAGCACGATCCTATATCCTTTCCACAGACCCCCAACGGCCCTTGAAGCGGCTAGCGGCGTGGCGGTATGACGGGGCTATGCAATTTGCCCGTTCCTTCGCCCTGGCCGCGCTTCCCTTCCTGATCCTGGCTTCCTCCATCACGCCCGCTGCGGCGCAGGAGGAAGGCGAAACGCCCTATTGGGCCTCGATCCGCGCCGGTGAGGTCAACATGCGGGTCGGGCCGAACGAGAATTACCGGATCGCCTGGGTCTATCGCCGGCTCGACCTGCCGTTGAAGGTGGTGCGCAAGAAGGATGGCTGGCGGCTGGTCCGCGATGCCGATGGGGCGCAGGGCTGGGTGGTCTCCCGCTTCCTCAGCCGCGAACGGACGGCGATCGTGACCGGCAAGGGCCCCGCCGCGATGCGCGAACAGCCGGAAGATGGCTCCACCCTGCGCTGGAAGGCCGCGCCGGGCGTGGTCGGGCGGCTGGGCGATTGCGAGGAAGGCTGGTGCCGCTTCAACGTTGGCGGGCGTCAGGGCTGGGTCCGGCAGGACCGGCTGTGGGGCGCCGGGGAGCCCTGAGAAGTCTTCAGACCAGTTCCACCGCCAGCGCGGTCGCTTCGCCGCCACCGATGCACAGGCTGGCCACGCCCCGCTTCAGCCCGCGCGACTTGAGCGCATTGAGCAGGGTGCAGATGATCCGCGCGCCGCTGGCGCCAATCGGATGGCCCAGCGCGGTCGCGCCGCCGTTCACATTGACCTTGTCATGCGGGATGGCGAGATCCCTCATCGCGAACATGGTGACGCAGCCGAAGGCCTCGTTGATTTCGAACAGATCGACATCGGCGATTGCCCATCCGGCGTTGGCCACGACCTTCCTGATCGCATCGACCGGAGCGATGGTGAATTCGCTGGGCTGGCGGGCGTGGGCGGCGACCGCCACGATCCGTGCGGCGGGCACGAGGCCTTTTTCCGCTGCCACGCTTTGCCGGGTCAGGACCAGCGCGGCGGCGCCGTCCGAAATCGAGGAGGAGGACGCGGCGGTGATCGTGCCGTCCTTGGCGAAGGCGGCGCGCAGGGTGCGGATCTTGTCGGGATTGCCCTTGGGTGGCTGTTCGTCGGTATCGACCAGCACTTCGCCCTTGCGGCCCCTCACAGTCACCGGGGCGATCTCGTCGACAAAACCGCCGCTGGTGATGGCGGCATTGGCCCGGCGCAGCGATTCGATGGCGTAATCGTCCTGCATCTCGCGGGTGAGCTGGTAGTCGTCGGAAGTGGCCTGGGCATAGCTGCCCATCGACTTGCCTTCATAGGCATCTTCCAGCCCGTCGAGGAACATGTGATCGTAGATCGTGTCATGGCCCGCCCGCGCGCCGGAACGGTGCTTCTTGAGAAGATAGGGGGCATTGGTCATGCTTTCCATCCCGCCCGCGATGACTACGTCCACCGTGCCGCTGGCCAGCGCCTCGGCCCCCATGATCGCGGCCTGCATGCCCGATCCGCAGACCTTGCCGATAGTGGTCGCCTCGACCGACTTGGGCAGGCCCGCCTTCAGCGCCGCCTGGCGGGCCGGGGCCTGGCCGAGCCCGGCGGGAAGGACGCAGCCCATGTAGATCCGGTCGATATCCTCTCCCGCCACTCCGGAGCGCTCCACTGCCGCCTTGACGGCAGTCGCACCAAGCTCGGTGGAAGAAACTTCGGCCAGAACGCCCTGCAATCCGCCCATCGGCGTGCGGGCATAGGAGAGGATGACGACCGGATCATGAGCGGAAAACTGGGCCATGGCGCAACCTTGCTGTGTCTATGTGGAATCGGCTGGATAAGGGACAGCGCTTAATCCCACGCGCGCGCCAAGGCAAATTTGTCGATGGGCGGGCAAAAACGGGTGATTTATGGTTCAATTCCGTGCCCTCGGGCCTTGCGCCCCGGCCTTGTGGTGACTAGGGCGCTCGCAGTTGCAAAACATAGCCGAGTCAGCCCGCAAAAGAGGCATCTTGTGGTCGATCTGTCACAATATCTGCCGATCCTGATCTTCCTGGCGATTGCGCAGGGGCTTTCAGCGGCCTTCGTTTTCCTGCCGATCGGCGTTGCGTACCTGACCGGCGCGCACAAGCCCGATGCGGAGAAGCTCAGCGAATATGAATGCGGCTTTCCCGCCTTCGAGGATCCGCGCAGCCAGTTCGACGTGCGCTTCTACCTGGTGGCGATCCTGTTCATCATCTTCGACCTGGAAGCGGCCTTCCTGTTTCCCTGGGCGGTCAGCCTCGATGTCACCGGCTGGCCGGGCTGGATCACGATGATGATCTTCCTCGCTGAACTGGTGATCGGCTTTGCCTATGCCTGGAAGAAAGGGGCGCTCGAATGGGAGTGATCGAACCTGCGGGCACCGTGCCTGCCGCGCCCGACCAGGATTTCTTCAACTCGCTGACCGGCGAAGTGAACGACAAGGGCTTCCTCGTCACCTCGACCGAGGAGCTGTTCCAGTGGGCGCGCACCGGCAGCCTGTGGTGGATGACCTTCGGCCTCGCCTGCTGCGCGGTGGAGATGATCCACGTCAACATGCCGCGCTACGACATGGAACGCTTCGGCGCCGCCCCGCGCGCATCGCCGCGCCAGTCGGACGTGATGATCGTGGCCGGTACGCTGTGCAACAAGATGGCCCCGGCGCTGCGCAAGGTCTACGACCAGATGAGCGAGCCGAAATACGTCATCTCGATGGGTTCCTGCGCCAATGGCGGCGGCTATTACCACTACAGCTATTCGGTGGTGCGCGGCTGTGACCGGATCGTACCGGTGGACATCTACATCCCCGGCTGCCCGCCCACGGCCGAGGCGCTGCTGTATGGTGTGATGCAGTTGCAGCGCAAGATCCGCCGCGTCGGAACGATTGAACGCTGATATGGCTATCATGCATTCCGCCCCCAAATCCGCATCGCACGATGGCGTGGCCGCCACGCTGTCCGCCGCGCTCGGTGACATGCTGCTGGGTACCACCGAGGCGCATGGCGAACTACTGCTGGTCGTGAAGCGCGATTCGATCGAGGATGTGTTGCGCCTGCTGCGCGACGATCACGAATACCAGCAGATGATGGAGATGGTCGGGATCGACTATCCCGACCGGGCCGAACGGTTCGAGGTCTGTTACTGCCTGCTCAGCGTGACGAAGAACCACCGCCTGATCATCAAAATCAGCACCGACGAGGCGACCCCGGTGCCGACCATCACCACGCTGTGGCCCAATGCGGGCTGGCTCGAGCGCGAGGTGTTCGACATGTACGGCGTGCTGTTCGCCGGCAACACCGATCTGCGCCGCATTCTCACCGACTATGGCTTCGAAGGCCATCCGTTCCGCAAGGATTTCCCGCTGACCGGCTATGTCGAGCTGCGCTATTCCGAAGAGGCCAAGCGCGTGGTCTATGAACCGGTCCAGCTGGCGCAGGATCTGCGGCAGTTCGATTTCATGAGCCCGTGGGAAGGCGCAAACTACGTGCTGCCCGGCGATGAGAAGGCCGCCACTGGCGAAAATGGGGGAGGCGCGAAATGAGCATGCAGCTCGAACATTCGCCCACCACCGGCGATGAAGTCATCACCAACTACACCATCAATTTCGGCCCGCAGCATCCCGCCGCGCATGGCGTGCTGCGGATGGTGCTGGAACTGGATGGCGAGATCATCGAACGGGTCGATCCGCATGTCGGCCTGCTCCATCGCGGCACCGAAAAGCTGATCGAGCAGAAGACCTATCTCCAGGCGCTGCCCTATTTCGACCGGCTCGATTACTGCTCGCCGCTGGGGATGGAACATTCCTATGTGCTGGCGATCGAGAAGCTGCTGAACCTCGAAGTGCCGCTGCGCGGGCAATATCTGCGCGTCCTGTTCGCCGAACTGACCCGCATCTGCAACCACATGCTCAACATGGGCAGCCATGTGATGGATGTGGGCGCGATGACGCCGAACCTGTGGCTGTTCGAAGTGCGCGAGGATTGCCTCAACTTCTTCGAACGGGCGGCCGGTGCGCGCATGCACATGGCGTGGTTCCGGCCGGGCGGGGTCCATCAGGACGTACCGCAAAGGCTGCTCGACGATCTCGGCGTGTGGCTCGACACCCGCCTGCCGACGCTGTTCGAGGATGCGATGAGCCTGGTGGTCGACAACCGCATCTTCAAACAGCGCAATGTCGATATCGCCCATGTCAGCAAGGAAGACGCGCTGGCCTGGGGCTTTTCCGGCCCGATGATCCGGGCCGCCGGCATCCCGTGGGATTTGCGCAAGAGCCAGCCCTATGACGTCTATGACCGGATGGATTTCGAAATTCCGGTCGGCACCAATTCCGATTGCTATGACCGGTTCATGGTCCGCGTGGAAGAAGTGCGCCAGTCCGCCCGGATCATGCGCCAGTGCCTGGCCGAAATGCCGGAAGGCCCGGTCTCGTCCGACGACCGCAAGGTCTCGCCCCCGAAGCGGGCCGAGATGAAGCAGTCGATGGAAGCGCTGATCCACCACTTCAAGCTCTACACCGAAGGCTTCCACGTTCCGGCGGGCGAGGTTTATGTCGCCACCGAAAGCCCCAAGGGCGAATTCGGCGTCTATCTGGTCAGCGATGGTTCGAACAAGCCGTATCGCTGCAAGATCCGCCCGACCGCCTTCTCGCACCTGCAAGCCATGGACTTCATGTGCAAGGGCCACATGCTGCCCGACGCGACCGCCATTCTGGGCGCGATCGATGTGGTGTTCGGGGAGTGTGACCGGTGAGGACTCCGTGGAGACACGTCGCCTTAGCTACAGCAGCGCTTTCTGCAACAGCCACTCAAGCTGCGGAAGTTGATTGGGCGCATGATCGAATCCAGCAGTTTCTATACGATGTTTGGCATGGGCTCGATTTCGCCCAGCCAGAACTCCAGGAAGTGGTTTCGAAAGAAGATGCTGAGCAACTGATTCGCCTCAAAGACTGCCAATTGAAGGACGTGTCCCGTACTCGAGACGACCCAATCGCGTTGGTGAACTTTTTGTGCGGAAAACAAGGACAAGAATCTATTTCCGCTATGCTAAAATTCCAGGATCAAAATATCTCTAGAATTGAAGTCGTGCATTCAGTCTTTGTGGACAGAAAGCAAGTGGACGCAAAGCAATGAGCGACAACCTCGCCACCGCCGAAGCCATGATCGCCGCCTACAACGCGCAGGACGTGGACCTGTACGTGTCTTACATGACCGACGACGCCTGCGAGGCGAATTATCGCGGCGCGGTGCTGCGTGAGGGCAAGGAGGGCACGCGTTCGGGTCTCGCCGCTGCGTTTGCAAAGTGGCCGCAGAACCGTGCCGAGATCGTGGAGCGGCAGGTCATCGGCGCTTACGTCCTGTTCCGCGAACATGTGACGCGCGGCCCGGCCACCGATGGTTCCGAACTGGTCGAGCCGTTCGACGTCATCGCCATCTACAGCTTCGAGGATGGGAAATGCTCGAGAGTGGAGTTTGTCCGTTGAAACGCTGCGTCAGGCCCGCCCCAATCAACCCCGTCACCCTGAACTTGTTTCAGGGACCATCGGGCCGCAAGCGCGGAGCCATCGGGCGAGGCGCCCACCTCACGGCCCGGCTTGCGACACAAGCCTCCGGTCGCGGGGCGAAATGGACCCTGAAACAAGTTCAGGGTGACGATATTGGAAAGGCCGGATTGCGTGGCTGACCGTCATCTCGCACCCGATACGCCCGAATTGCGTGCCCGCTGGGGTGCCTTTGCGTGGACCGCCGAAAACGCCGCCAAGGCCAGGGAAGTGGTCGCCCGCTATCCCGAAGGGCGGCAGCGCAGCGCGGTGATGCCGTTGCTCGATCTCGCCCAGCGGCAGGTCGGTGCGGAAACCAGCACGCAAGGCTGGCTGCCGATCCCGGTGATGGAATATGTCGCGCATTATCTCGCCATGCCGGTGATCCGGGTGGTGGAGGTGGCGACCTTCTACACCATGTACAATCTGGTGCCGGTCGGCCGGTTCCACGTGCAGGTTTGTGGCACCACGCCCTGCATGCTGCGCGGCTCGGACGATATCATGGCCGCCTGCAAGGCGAAGGGCATGAAGAAGGGCCACACCAGCGCCGATGGCCTCTGGACGCTGACCGAGGTGGAATGCATGGGCAATTGCGCCAGCGCGCCGATGGTTCAGATCAATGACGACAATTACGAGGATCTGACAGCTGCGGACATGACCCGCATTCTCGACGATCTCGCCGCCGGCCGGCAGCCCAAGACAGGCACGCAAGCTCCGGGCCGCCACACGGTGGAGCCGCTGGGCGGGCCGACCTCGCTGGCCGCGATGGTCGATGCCAACCATGATTACCGGGGTGAATGGTGATGGCGCAGATCGCCTGGAAAGACCGCGACGCCGCGCAGAAGTTCAGCATCGTGATGCTGAACCTGTTCGGCCTCGTCGTGGCGGCGCTGGTGCTGGAAAGCGGCTTCCATCGCCTGACCAGTGGCGACACCGGCTCGCAGGCGCTGGGCGGAGCGATGATCGCCGCGACCGCGCTGTTCGCCGTGCTGGTCGTGCGCAGGTGGCGCAAATGAGCACGCTCGCCACTCTCGCCATCGCCGCTGTCGCCGTGCTGCTTGCCTGGAAGCTGGCCAAGGGCCTGTTCAAGCTCTTGTCGGTGGCCGCGATCCTGGTGGTGGCGGTTGTGATCTATACCGGGGGGATTTCCTGATGCTGGCCGGAGTCTGTCATGCTTGAGGATCGGGACAGGATTTTCACCAATCTCTACGGCTACCAGCCGTGGAACCTCGCCGCTGCCCGCGCGCGGGGGGATTGGGACAACACCAAGGATATCCTCGCCAAGGGGCAGGATGCGATCATTCAGGAAATCAAGGATTCGGCCTTGCGCGGTCGGGGCGGGGCGGGTTTCCCGACCGGCATGAAATGGTCGTTCATGCCGAAGGAATCGAAGGACGGGCGGCCCAGCTTCCTCGTCATCAATGCCGATGAATCCGAACCCGGCAGCTGCAAGGACCGCGAGATCATCCGCCACGATCCGCACAAGCTGATCGAGGGCGCGCTGGTGGCGGGTTTTGCCATGCGGGCGCGGGCGGCCTATATCTACATTCGCGGCGAATATATCCGCGAGGCCGAAACGATGTTCGCCGCCGTCGCCGAAGCCTATGCGGCCGGGCTGATCGGCAGGAACGCCTGCGGTTCGGGCTATGATTTCGACGTCTTCGTCCATCGCGGCGCGGGCGCCTATATCTGCGGCGAAGAAACCGCGATGATCGAAAGCCTGGAAGGCAAGAAGGGCCAGCCGCGCCTCAAGCCGCCGTTCCCGGCCGGCGCTGGCCTCTATGGCTGCCCGACCACGGTCAACAACGTGGAATCGATCGCAGTCGCGCCCACCATCATGCGGCGCGGCGCGGGCTGGTTCGCCAGTTTCGGGCGCGACAACAACAAGGGCACCAAGCTGTTCCAGATCAGCGGCCACGTGGAAAAGCCCTGCGTGGTCGAAGAAGCGATGAGCATCCCCTTCCGCGAGCTGATCGAGAAGCATTGCGGCGGCATTCGCGGCGGGTGGGACAATCTGCTGGCGGTGATTCCCGGTGGCTCCTCCGTTCCGCTGGTCCCCGGCGACCAGTGCATGGACATGCCGATGGATTTCGACGGCTGCAAGGAAGCGGGTTCCGGCCTTGGCACGGCGGCGGTGATCGTGATGGACAAATCGACCGACATCGTCCGCGCGATCAGCCGGTTGAGCCATTTCTACATGCATGAAAGCTGCGGCCAGTGCACGCCTTGCCGCGAAGGCACGGGCTGGATGTACCGGGTGATGGAACGGCTGCGCAGCGGCGATGCCGATGTCAGCGAGATCGACCTGCTGTGGGACGTCACCAAGCAGGTCGAAGGCCACACCATCTGCGCGCTGGGCGACGCGGCGGCCTGGCCGATCCAGGGGCTGATCCGGCATTTCCGGCCGGAGCTTGAGCGGCGGATTGCGGAGAACGGCGCAATGCGGGAGGCGGCGGAGTGAGTGGGAGATCTACAGGACTGATTGTGATCGGTGTCCTCATGGCAGCTTTCGGTGCCTATTATCTTGCATCGCCACCCCCGAACGAGTTGGGGGTGCCGACACACGACGAATACAGTCTTGGCCTAAGTGGGTTGCTCATTGTGAGCGGTATTGGCTTGATTGCGCAGAAGAAGGCCGCCTTTCATTTTTATCTATTCGGCGCTGTGGTTTTCACTTTGAAGGCTGTCATCGGCGCACTTGGTACCGGAGAAAGTATTACCACGTGCTTGTTTCTGATTGGTTTAAGTGCGGTCTTGTTTGGATTGCCGGCCCTTTTTGTCTGGGCGAGGTCAGATCAACTCAAGCCGTGGTTTGATGAGGCTGCCGAATAATGCCTAAACTCACCGTCGACGGCATCGAACTCGAAGTCCCGCAGGGCGCTACTGTCCTGCAGGCGTGCGAACTGGCCGGCAAGGAAATCCCGCGCTTCTGCTATCATGAGCGCCTCAGCATCGCTGGCAATTGCCGCATGTGCCTCGTCGAAGTCGCGCCCGGGCCGCCCAAGCCGCAGGCGTCCTGTGCGCTGCCCGCCGCCGAAGGGCAGGTGATCCGCACCGACAGCGCGATGGTCAAGAAGGCGCGCGAGGGGGTGATGGAGTTCCTGCTCATCAACCACCCGCTTGACTGCCCGATCTGCGATCAGGGCGGCGAATGCGATCTGCAGGACCAGTCGGTGGCCTATGGCCGGGGTTCCTCGCGCTATCACGAGCACAAGCGCGCGGTGACCGAGAAATACATGGGCCCGCTGATCAAGACCACGATGACCCGCTGCATCCATTGCACCCGCTGCGTCCGTTTCAGCGAGGAAGTGGCCGGGGTGGACGAGATCGGCGCGCTCTATCGCGGCGAGAACACGCAGATCACCACCTATCTGGAACGCGCCGCTTTCCACGAGATGTCGGCCAATGTGATCGACCTCTGCCCGGTCGGCGCGCTCACCTCGCGCCCCTATGCGTTCGAAGCGCGGCCGTGGGAGCTGAAGAAGACGCTTGGCATCGACGTGTCCGACGCCTGCGGGGCCAATATCCGGCTCGACAGCCGGGGCCGTGAGGTGCTGCGTATCCTGCCGCGCGTCAACGATGACGTGAACGAGGAATGGATTTCCGACAAGGCGCGCTATCAGGTCGATGGCCTCACCCGCCGCCGGCTCGACGCGGTATGGCTGCGCCGTGATGGCAAGCTCGAAAAGGCCAGCTGGGACGAGGCGTTCA
The DNA here is from genome assembly GCA_947479055.1 of Erythrobacteraceae bacterium. Taxonomy (GTDB): domain Bacteria; phylum Pseudomonadota; class Alphaproteobacteria; order Sphingomonadales; family Sphingomonadaceae; genus CANJYE01. Next base: position 80,316 of record CANJYE010000005.1, on the reverse strand, counting down.
AGGCCATCGCCCGGGTCAAGCCGGGTGCCAGCATTGCGGCGGTGGCCGGCGACATGGTCGATTGCGAAACGATGTTCGCGGCAAAGGCGCTGCTCGGCGCGCTCGGTTCCACCCTGCTGGAGGGCCGCCAGACCGGGATGGATTACGACACCTCCAATCTCGCGGCGGTGAATTTCAATTCCACTTTCGCCGGGATCGAGACGGCCGACGCCATCCTGATCGTCGGCAGCCAGGTCCGCACCGAAGCGCCGCTGGTCAACGTCCGCCTGCGCAAGGCAGTGAAGCGCGGCGCGAAGGTTTTCCTCGTCGGGCCGGAGTGGGAGACCACTTTCGGCGGCGAGTTCCTGGGCGAGAACCTTTCGGTGCTCAACGCTCTCCCCGCTCATGTGAACGAGGCGATGGCCAAGGCCGAACGGCCGACTATCATCGTCGGCGGCGGCGCGATTGCCAAGGGCGCGATCCCGGCCGCGCTGGCGCTGGGCGAAACGTGGAAGGTCGTCCGCGAGGGCTGGAACGGTTTCAACGCGCTGCACCTTGCCGCCGCTCGGATGGGCGGGCTGATGCTGGGCTTCGCGCAGGACGGCGGCATTGCCGATCTGGTTGCGGCCAAGCCGAAGCTGCTGCTCTCGCTCGGCGCGGACGAGGTGGATTACGCGAAGTTTGCCGACAGCATCGTGGTCTATATCGGCCACCATGGCGACAAGGGCGCGCATGCTGCCGACATCATCCTGCCCGCCGCCGCATTCAGCGAGAAGGCCGGGACCTACGTCAACACCGAAGGCCGGGTGCAGATGGCCGACAAGGCCGTGTTTGCCCCGGGCGACGCGCGGGAAGACTGGACAATCCTGCGTGCGCTGGCGGATGCGCTGGGCGTCAATGTCAATTTCGACAGCTTCGAGGAACTGCGTGAGCGCATGATCACGGCGGTTCCGGCGCTGGGGGTGGAAGGGCTGGCCGATTACGGCAAGCTGCCCAAGGCGAAGAAAAGCGCCAAGGCGGATGGCGTGATTGGTTATCCGATCAGGGACTTCTACCTGACCAACCCGATCGCCCGCGCCAGCGCCACCATGCAGCGCTGCTCGGCCGAACTGCTGCATGGGCAGGATTTTGCGGAGGCGGCGGAATGACAAGCTTCTTCCAGACCCTTGGCATGACCCATGAATGGGCGTGGTTCACCGCCACCATCGCGGGCATCCTGCTGATCGCGCTGCCGCTGATGCTGGCCGTCGCCATGATCATCTATGTCGATCGCAAGATCTGGGCGGCGATGGCGTTGCGGCGGGGGCCGAACGTGGTCGGCCCGTTCGGCCTGCTGCAAAGCTTTGCCGATGGCCTGAAGGTGTTCCTGCAGGAAACCATCATCCCGAGCGCGGCCAACAAGGTCCTGTTCCTGATCGCGCCGATCATCACTTTCACTGTCGCGCTGATGGCCTGGGCGGTGATCCCGTTCAATTCGGGCGCGGTGCTGGCCGATATCAATGTCGGCCTGCTCTATGTCCTCGCGGTCTCGTCGCTCGGCGTTTACGGCGTGGTGATCGCGGGCTGGGCGTCGAACTCGAAATATCCGTTCTTCTCGGCCATGCGCGCCGCCGCGCAGATGATTTCCTATGAAGTCTCGATCGGCTTCATCCTGATCTGCGTGGTGCTGTGGGCGGGCAGCTTCAACCTCAACGCCATCGTCATGGCGCAGAAGGACCATGTCTGGCTGATCAACGGCTTCGTTGCCAATCCGCTGCTGTTCCCCTTGTGGGTGATGTTCCTGATTTCCGGCATGGCCGAAACCGCCCGCGCCCCGTTCGACCTGACGGAAGCGGAAAGCGAGCTGGTGGCCGGTTACCAGACCGAATATTCCTCGATGGCTTTCGCGCTCTACTGGCTGGGCGAATATGCCAATGTGCTGCTGATGTGCGCGCTCAACGCCACGCTGTTCTTCGGGGGCTGGCTGCCGCCGCTGGATATTCCGGTGCTTTACCTCGTGCCGGGCTGGCTGTGGCTGTTCGCCAAGATCTTCTTCTTCTTCTTCATCTTCAGCTGGGTGAAGGCCACCGTGCCGCGCTATCGCTACGACCAGCTGATGCGGCTGGGCTGGAAGATATTCCTGCCGGTGAGCCTGCTGTTCGTGGTGCTGGTGAGCGGGTGGCTGATGGCAACCCACCACTTCTGCGATGCCGACCAGACCCTTTATCCCGATCCTGACCACTACGGACGGATTGTGAACAATGGAGTTTGTCCGTGAGCGTCACCCACCTCATCAAATCGTTCACCCTCTGGGAGTTCGTCAAAGCCCACTGGCTGACCTTGAAGTATCTCTTCAAGCCCAAGGCGACCATCAACTATCCGTTCGAGAAAAACCCGATTTCGCCGCGTTTCCGGGGCGAGCATGCCTTGCGCCGCTATGCCAATGGCGAGGAACGCTGCATCGCCTGCAAGCTGTGCGAGGCGATCTGTCCGGCGCAGGCGATCACGATCGAGGCTGAACCGCGCGAGGACGGCAGCCGCCGCACCACGCGCTACGACATCGACATGACCAAGTGCATCTACTGCGGCTTCTGCCAGGAAGCCTGTCCGGTGGATGCCATCGTCGAAGGGCCGAACTTCGAATACGCGACCGAAACGCGCGAGGAACTGCTCTACGACAAGGCCAAGCTGCTGGCGAACGGGGACAAGTGGGAGCGGGCCATTGCCGCGAACCTTGAAGCCGATGCGCCGTATCGATAGGGGCGCGCGATGATCCAGGTCCTTGCCTTCTATCTCTTCGCCACGCTGGTGATCGCCAGCGCGGTGTTCGTCATCATGTCGCGCAATCCGGTGCATTCGGTGCTGTGGCTGATCGTGGCGTTCTTCAACGCCGCCGGGCTGATGGTGCTGGTCGGCGCCGAGTTCATCGCGATGCTGCTGGTGATCGTCTATGTCGGCGCGGTGGCCGTGCTGTTCCTGTTCGTGGTGATGATGCTCGACATCGATTTCGCCGAACTGCGCGCCGGTTTCATCCGCAATTTCCCGCTCGGCATTGCCATCGCGCTCGTGCTGGTGGCCGAACTGGTGCTGGGCATCGGCGCGGAGCGGGCCGGCGCGCTCAAGCTGGGCACGCCCGATGGTACCGCCGCGCCGTTGATGGACCGCAGCAATATCGAGGCAATCGGGGCGCTGCTCTACAGCCGCTACCTGTTCCTGTTCGAAAGCGCAGGGATCATCCTGCTGGTGGCGATGATCGGCGCGATTGTGCTGACCCATCGCGAACGGTCCGACACGCGCCGGCAGAATATTTCGAAGCAGGTCAAGCGCCGCCCCGACGAGGCGACGATCAATGTGAAGCCGGAAGTGGGCAAGGGGGTGCAGCTGTGATCGGCATCGAACATTATGTCGTCGTCAGCTCGATCCTGTTCGTGCTGGGCGTGCTGGGCATCTTTCTCAACCGCAAGAACGTGATCGTCATCCTAATGGCGATCGAGCTGATCCTGCTGGCGGTGAACATCAACCTGGTCGCTTTCAGCGCCTTCCTCAATGACCTCACCGGCCAGATTTTCGCCATGTTCGTGCTGACCGTGGCGGCGGGCGAGGCGGCGATCGGGCTGGCCATTCTTGTCATCTATTTCCGTGACCGTGGCTCGATCGCGGTTGACGATGTCAACCGGATGAAGGGGTGAGCCGCAAGTGAACGCCATCCAGATCATCGTTTTCGGGCCGCTGCTGGCCGCAATTGTGGCCGGGCTGGGCAACCGCATGCTGGGCAGTGTCGCGGCGAAAACCATCACCACGGCGGGGCTGTTCCTATCCTGCGTGCTCAGTTGGCCGATCTTCCTCGGCTTTCTGGGCGGAAGTGCAGAGGCCAGCGTCACGCCGGTGCTGCACTGGGTGCAGTCCGGCAGCCTGACGTTCGACTGGGCGCTGCGGGTCGATGCGCTGACGGCGGTGATGCTGGTGGTGATCACCAGCGTGTCCGCGCTCGTCCACCTCTACAGCTGGGGATATATGGACGAGGATCCGGACCAGCCCCGGTTCTTCGCCTATCTCAGCCTGTTCACTTTCGCCATGCTGATGCTGGTGACGGCCGACAACCTCGTCCAGATGTTCTTCGGATGGGAAGGGGTGGGGCTGGCGTCCTACCTGCTGATCGGTTTTTGGTTCCGCAAGCCGAGCGCGTGCGCCGCCGCGATCAAGGCCTTCGTGGTCAACCGCGTGGGCGACCTTGGCTTCATGCTGGGCATCTTCGGCACCTATCTGGTGTTCCAGACCACTTCGATCCCTGAAATCCTGGCCGCCGCGCCGGGCATGGCGGGTTCGACCATCGGCTTCCTCGGCTATCGGCTCGACACCATGACGGTGCTGTGCATCCTGCTGTTCATCGGCGCGATGGGCAAGTCGGCGCAGCTGGGGCTGCACACCTGGCTGCCCGACGCGATGGAAGGCCCGACCCCGGTTTCCGCGCTGATCCATGCCGCCACCATGGTGACGGCGGGCGTGTTCATGGTTTGCCGCCTGTCGCCGATGTTCGAAACCTCGCCCACCGCGCTGGCGCTCGTCACTTTCATCGGTGCCGCGACCTGCTTCTTTGCCGCCACGGTCGGCACCTGCCAGTGGGATATCAAGCGGGTGATCGCCTATTCGACCTGTTCGCAGCTGGGCTACATGTTCTTTGCGGCGGGTGTCGGTGCCTATGGCGCGGCGATGTTCCACCTGTTCACTCACGCCTTCTTCAAGGCGCTGCTGTTCCTTGGCGCGGGCTCGGTGATCCATGCCATGCACCATGAACAGGACATGCGGTTCTACGGTGACCTGCGCAAGCGCATCCCGCTGACCTTCTGGGCGATGATGGCCGGCACGCTGGCGATCACCGGCGTCGGCATTCTCGACGTGTTCGGCTTTGCCGGGTTCTATTCCAAGGATGCGATCCTGGAAGCGGCGTATGCCAGGGGCACCGAGCTGTCGCAGTTCGCTTTCGTGCTGGGCTGCATCGCCGCGCTGATGACCAGCTTCTACAGCTGGCGGCTGATGTTCCTGACCTTCTGGGGTAAGCCGCGCTGGGCCGGGTCGGAGCATATCCAGCACGCGATGCACGATGCCCATGTACATGACGACCATGATCACGGGCATGGTCACGGCCACGAGGTTGACGGCACCGCCGGCTATCACCCGCATGAAAGCCCGCTGTCGATGCTGGTGCCGCTGGCGATCCTGTCGCTGGGCGCGGTGTTTGCAGGCTTTGTCTTCCACGATGGCTTCATCAATTCGGAGCAGTTCTGGAACGGCGCGATTGCCTATAACGAGCATCTGATCCACGCGATGCACGCCGTGCCACTGTGGGTGAAGCTGTCGGCCACGGTGGTGATGCTGACCGGCTTTGGCATCGCCTATGCCGCCTATATCCGCGACACAACGATCCCGTCGCGCTTCGTGGCGACCTTCCCGCAGCTCCACGGCTTTGCCTTCAACAAATGGTATTTCGACGAGCTGTACAACTTCCTGTTCGTGCGCCCGGCCTTCTGGCTCGGCCGCCAGTTCTGGCAGCGCGGCGATGTGGGCTTCATCGACCGGTTCGGACCGAACGGGGCCGCCTGGGTGGTTGCCCAGGGTTCGAGCTACGCGAAGAAGGTCCAGTCCGGCTATCTCTATAGCTATGCGCTGGTGATGCTGCTGGGACTTGTCGCGGCGGTTTCCTGGGCTTTGGCAGCAGGGTGATGGTGTGATGATCATGGACGGTTTCCCCATCCTTTCGCTGATGCTCGCCGTGCCGCTGCTGGCTGCGGTCGGTTGCCTGTTTGCCGAGGCGAAGACGGCCCGCGCGCTGGCGCTGGGAGCGACGCTGGTCAACTTCGCGCTCGGCGTCCTGCTGTGGGCGAGCTACGACATCGGCGGGGCGCAATGGCAATTCGTCGAGAAACTGCCGCTGTTTGCCGGCTTCAGCTGGGCGCTGGGCATTGATGGCATCGCGCTGATGCTGATCATGCTGTCGGTGTTCCTGATGCCGATCTGCATCGGCGCCAGCTGGACCTCGATCGAAAAACGCGTGGGCGAGTACATGGCCGCGTTCCTGCTGATGGAAACGCTGATGATCGGCGTGTTCGCGGCGCAGGACCTCTACCTGTTCTACATCTTCTTCGAAGCCGGCCTGATCCCGATGTACCTGATCATCGGCATCTGGGGCGGCGCGGACCGGATCTACGCCAGCTACAAGTTCTTCCTCTACACGCTGCTCGGTTCGGTGCTGATGCTGGTGGCGATGCTGTGGATGGTGAACGCAGCCGGCACGACCGACATCCCGACCCTGATGGGCTATGATTTCCCGCCGCACGCCCAGACCTGGCTGTGGCTTGCCTTCTTTGCCAGCTTTGCGGTCAAGATGCCGATGTGGCCGGTCCATACCTGGCTGCCCGATGCCCACGTTCAGGCGCCAACTGCCGGTTCGGTGATCCTGGCCGGCGTGCTGCTGAAGATGGGCGGCTATGGATTCATCCGCTTCTCTCTTCCGATGTTCCCGGAAGCTTCGGCGCAGTTTGCCGGGCTGGTTTTCGCATTGTCCATGCTGGCGGTGGTGCTCACCAGCCTGATCGCGCTGGTCCAGCACGACATGAAGAAGCTGATCGCCTATTCCTCGGTCGCGCATATGGCGATTGTCACCATCGGCTTGTTCGCCTTCAATGTGCAGGGCCTTGAAGGTTCGATGATCGTGATGCTGAGCCACGGCCTCGTGTCGGGCGCACTGTTCCTGTGCGTGGGCGTGATCTATGACCGGCTACACACCCGCGAGATTGACCGTTACGGCGGGCTTTCGATCAACATGCCCAACTACGCGCTGTTCTTCATGCTGTTCACCATGGCCAGCGTCGGCCTGCCCGGAACGAGCGGCTTCGTCGGCGAGTTTCTGAGCCTGGCGGGCATCTATCAGGTATCGAGCGGGGTCACGGCGGTCTGCGCCACCGGCATCATCCTGGGCGCGGCCTACATGCTCTATCTCTACCGCCGGGTGGCATTTGGTGAACAGAAGAATGCCGATGCCGCCGCCATGCCCGACATCTCGCTGCGTGAGTGGCTGATGCTCGGCCCGATCGCCGTCGCCGTGCTGTGGATGGGGGTCTATCCTGAAAGCTTCATGGCGCCGATGCGCAAGGATATCGCCGCGCTCGATGCCCGCGTAGCACGCGCCCGGCCCGAAGGCGACGCGAAGCTGGCCATGGGCAAGCCTGCGGCGGGCGGCCATGAGCATGCCGTACACGAAGCGCATGGCGGGGAGGCCCACTGATGGATTTCGCAGCTTCCCTCTCGCTCGTTGCGCCCGAAATTCTGCTCAGCACAGCGGGACTTGTCCTGCTGCTGGTGGCGGCGTGGGCTGGAGATGGCGCGAGCCGGGCGATCTCGATCGCCTCGGTCGCCGTTCTGGCCGCCTGCGCATTCATGGTCGCGCCCGCGCTCTGCAGCGGAGCCATGGGGCCGGACACGGTCGCGTTCTCCGGCCAGTTCCGGGCCGATGCTTTTGCTTCCTTCGCCAAGCTGCTGATCTATGCGGCGGGCGGTGCGGCGCTGATCGTGGCACCGGCCTTCTTTGAACGCGTCCATGCGATGCGCGCCGAATATCCGGTTCTGATCCTTTTCGCCGTGCTCGGCATGGGGTTGATGGTTTCGGCCAGCGATCTGCTGACGCTCTATATCGGGCTCGAGCTGAACAGCCTCGCTGCTTATGTCCTTGCGGCCTTCCTGCGCGATGATGAACGCTCGGCCGAAGCGGGCCTGAAATACTTCGTGCTCGGCGCCCTGGCCAGCGGGATCCTGCTGTTCGGCATGAGCCTGACTTACGGCTTCACCGGCACAACCAGCTTCGAGGGCATCCGCGCGGCATTGAGCGGGACGATCAGCATGGGCGCGCTGTTCGGCGCCATCTTCATGCTCGCGGGCCTTTCATTCAAGATCGCCGCCGTGCCGTTCCACATGTGGACGCCCGACGTCTATGAAGGCGCGCCGACCCCGGTGACCACGTTCTTTGCCACCGCACCCAAGGTGGCGGCGGTGGCGCTGTCGATGCGGGTTACACTCGACGCATTCGGCGGGCAGGTCGCGGCATGGCAGCAGATCGTGATCTTTGCCGCGCTGGCCTCGGTCATCGTCGGTGCGCTGGGTGCGATCGGGCAGACCAATATCAAGCGCCTGCTGGCGTACAGTTCGATCAACAATGTCGGCTTCATCCTGATCGGCCTTGCCGCCGCCACCCCGCAGGGGGCGAGCGCGATGCTGGTTTACCTTGCGATCTACATCGCCATGTCGGTCGGCGGCTTTGTCGCGGTGCTGATGCTGAAGGATGCCGACGGTGCTCCGGTGGAAGGCATCGCCGAGATCGCCGGCCTGTCACGCCACCGCAAGGTGCTGGCGGCATGTCTCGCCATGGTGATGTTCAGCCTGGCCGGCATTCCGCCGCTGTTCGGGTTCTGGGGCAAGTTCGTGGTGTTCCAGGCTGCGGTGCAGGCTGGGCTGGTCCCGCTCGCCGCGATCGGTATCGCCGCTTCGGTGATCGGCGCATTCTACTACCTCAAAGTGGTGAAAGTGATGTATTTCGACGAGCCGGCCAATGTGGCGGTGGGCAAGAGTGATTGGGCGCACCAGGCCCTGCTGGCGATCGCGGCGCTGTTCATCTCGCCGCTGGGGTATCTGCTGACCCGCTGGCTCGGTGCGCTGGCCGACAAGGCGGCTGCCGCGTTGTTCCTTGCCGCCTGATCCTTGATCACAATCCAGCAAGTTCCGGAAACCGGCTCCACTAACGCCGATCTTGCCACGCGGCTGCGTGCGGGCGAGCGCTTGTCTGAAGGGCATTGGCTGGTTGCCGACCGCCAGACCGCCGGGCGGGGCCGTCAGGGCCGGGAATGGTTCGACGGCACCGGCAATTTCATGGGTTCCACCATTGTCCGCCCCGCTGGGGGCGATCCCGCTGCCTCGAGCCTGCCGTTCATGGCTGGCCTGGCGGTATATGAAACTGTGCTGGCGCTGTTTCCTGTTCCGGGCACGCTTCAGCTCAAGTGGCCCAACGATTTGATGCTGAAGGGGGCCAAGCTTGCCGGGATCCTGCTCGAAGCGCAGGGTGACGCAGTGATTGTCGGTATTGGCGTCAATCTCACCTTTGCACCATCACTGCCAGATCGCGCGACCATTGCCTTGGCCGATTGCGGACCGGCGCCGGATCGTGACGCTTTTGCCCAATCGCTCGCCACCAGCTTTGCCGCCGAAATCGAACGCTGGCGTCGCTATGGCGTCGCCGCGCTTCTGACGCGCTGGCAGGCCGCGGCTCATGACGAGGGTACGACCATGACCGTTCACGCCCCCGGCGGCGAGACCGTGCGGGGAAACTATGCCGGACTTGCCGCCGACGGTGCGTTGCGTCTGCGCTTGGCGGATGGATCGGTCCGTGTCATCCACGCCGGCGACGTGATCGCCTGAAGGAGCCAACCTATGCTGCTTGCCGCCGATGTCGGGAACACCAATGTCGTTATCGCCCTGTTCGATCTTGGCGGTCCAGGGGGGCCCAGGATCAAGACCCGCTGGCGCATCGCAACCGACCCGCGCCGGACGGGCGACGAATATGCAGTCTGGCTGATGCAGCTGATGAACCTGGAAGGGTTTGAAGCCAATCAGGTCAATCAGGTGATCATCGCATCAGTTGTGCCGCGCGCGGTCCATAACCTCACCGTGTTGTCGGAGAAATATTTCGGTATTACTCCGCTGATCGCAGGCGAGGGGGTGGCCGAGTGGGGAATTGAGGTCGATATCGACGAGCCGCGCTCGTTGGGGGCCGACCGCGCCGTCAACGCCATCGCCGCCCATTCCAAATATCCAGGTGACCTGATTGTGATCGATTTTGGCACCGCGACGACGCTGGACGTGGTAGACTTCAACGGAGCCTATAAGGGCGGGATCATCGCCCCCGGCATTAACCTCTCGCTCGATGCGCTGGTTGGCAACACCGCAAAGCTCCCGCGCATCGCCATCCAGGCGCCGCGTTCCGACAGCGTGATCGGCCGCAATACCGAAGACCAGATGCTCATCGGGGTATTCTGGGGCTATGTCGCCATGATGGAAGGATTGATCGCTCGCATGCGTAAGGAAATAGGCCGTCCGGCCAAGGTCATCGCGACAGGAGGCCTGGCCGTCCTGTTCGACGAGCAGACCGAGATCTTCGATGCAATTGACACCGAACTGACGCTGGAGGGCATGGCCCTGCTGGCGGAACGGGTGGGCCGTTCGTGAAGAAGGACCTGACACCGGAAAAGGAACTGCTGTTTTGTGCGCTTGGAGGATCTGGCGAGATTGGCATGAACGTCAATCTTTATGGCTGCGAGGGCAAGTGGCTGATGGTCGATCTGGGCATGACCTTCAGCGGGATGGAATATCCGGGCGTTGATCTGGTCTTCGCCGATCTCGAATTCATCGAGGAACGGCAGAAGGACCTGCTCGGCATTGTCCTAACCCATGCCCATGAAGATCATATCGGCGCGGTGCCCTATTTCGCTGCCGATCTCGGCGTGCCGCTTTATGCCACACCCTTCACCGCCGACCTCGTTCGCCGCAAGCTTCAAGAGGCGGGCATCGCGAAGGAGATCGAGCTGAACGTGATCGAGGGCACCGACAGTTTCGCGCTTGGTCCGTTCGACATCAGCTACATACCGCTGGCCCACTCGATCGCGGAAGGCAACGCGCTGCTGATCGATACGCCCTATGGCCGTGTGTTCCATACCGGCGACTGGAAGCTGGACGAAGAACCACTGATTGGCGAACCGGCGACCGAGGAGGAACTGACCCAGCTGGGGGACGAAGGCATCCTCGCAATGGTGTGCGATTCGACCAATGTATTCAATCCGGAGGCGTCTGGATCGGAATCCGGCGTCTATACCGGGCTGCTGGAGGAAGTGCGCAAGCACAAGGGCAAGCGCGTGCTGGTCACGACCTTTGCCTCGAATGTCGCCCGGCTGCAGACCCTGGGCGAAGTGGCCAAGGCGACCAAGCGCCAGCTGTGCGTTGCCGGGCGCTCGCTTGACCGGATCATCGAAGTGGCAAAGGATACCGGCTATCTTGGCAGCTTCCCCGATACGGTCGATTTCACCCGGGCGATGGACCTGCCGCGCGGCGAGGTGCTGATCATTGCTACCGGCGGGCAGGGCGAGCCTCGTGCAGCGCTGGCCCGGGTGGCGGACGACAGCCATCCGATCAGTCTGGTCGAAGGCGACGTGGTGCTGTTCTCCAGCCGCCAGATACCCGGCAACGAACTGGCGATCGGCCGCATCCAGAACCAGCTCGCCGCGCGCGGTGTGGTGATGGTCACCGACCGGCAAAGCCATATCCATGTCTCGGGCCATCCCGGCCGGCCGGAGCTGGAAGCGCTCTACAGCTGGATCCGCCCGCAGATCCTGGTGCCGGTGCATGGCGAGATCCGCCACATGCGCGAGCAGGCGCGGCTTGGCCGGGCCTGCGGCATTCCCAAGGCGGTGGACCAGAAGAACGGCGATATCATCCGCCTTGCCCCGGGCGAGCCGGGCAAGCTGGCCGAAGTGCGCAAAGGTCGCCTTCTGCTTGATGGCGACATTATCGTCCCGGCCGATGGCGAGGCGATCACCATGCGGCGGCGGATGGCCCGCGACGGCGTGCTGATCGTGGTACTGGGGGCGAAGCGCCAGATCACGGTCAGTGGCATCGGCCTGCCGCTGGACGAGGATTACGACGAGTTCGTCAAGGAGGCCGAAGGCGATGTCGCCAAGGCTCTCGCCAAGCTGAAAGGCGCCATGGCGAAGGACCGGGAAGCGGTGAGCGAAGCTGCCCGCCTTGCCGCCCGCCGCGCCGCGCAGCGCTGGTGTGGCAAGAAACCGCAGGTCCGGGTGATCCTGCCGGAGGAATGATACGATGAAATGGACTTCGGTACTGGCGATTTATGCGCTGTTCTGGGTGATGTGCGCCTTCATCATGCTGCCGTTCGGGGTGCAGACCCATGACGAGGCGGGTATCGACAAGATTCCGGGACAGGCCGACAGCGCCCCGGCCAATTTTCGCCCCGGCAGGCTCATGCTGCGCGCGACGATCCTGTCGGCGCTGGTGTGCGGGCTCTATTATGCCAATTACGTGAATGGCTGGATTGGCCCCGAAGACATCGATTTCTTCGGAACGCCACCCCACGTCGGTGGCGATATTGATGATTAGGTTCTGAGCCGCTCGATCGCCTGGGCCAGCGCGACATAGAGCTTGCCCATATCGGACGACAGCAAGGTAACACTCAGCGCATGGCCGTCGCGGGTTGACAGTAGTGTGCGCAGCATCGCTTCGAAATCATGGACATAGCGGCTGACATGCTCGCGGAAGTCCTGATCGTCGGCGTAAATCTCGGCAATTGCCCGCGCTTCGGTGTTGTCGAGCAACTTGACCGCACGCCGAGTGAAAATGCCGCGATCGCCGCGCAAATAGGATGCCCAGGCGGTGTCGGTGACCTCGTTCGACATCGCCTCGGCGATATCGATCGCGTGCGAGTTCAGCGATTCGGTGATCAGTGCCACCCTGCGGGCAAAGTCATTGTCGACCTGCTCTTCGGCGCGGGCGCGGGCCTGGGTGACTCGCGCTTCCAGATTGCGCGCCAGTTCATCGACCTTTGTCAGCTGGTCACGCAGGTGAATCGCGGCATCGCGGCTCTTGCCGGACGCCAGTGCGACCGTTTCCTCCAGAAGGACAATCGCCTGTGCGCCGCGTTCCTGGAGCGCCTGCTCGATCGCTAGGGCACTCTCGTCGCCGATCCGACCGGCGACTTGTGCGATGGCCTGGGCGCTGTCCTGCTCCAGGCTGCGGACCGCATCGCGAGCGGCGTCCTGCAGACGGGTGATGGCGTTGACCATCTCGACCTGGGCATGGTGGGCGCTGCTCTCTGCTTCCTCCGTCACCAGTGCCAGCTGCGCCCGCAGCGCCGCAAGGCTGCGGCCATGTGCTTCGTTGCTGGTGGCAAGCCGTTGATGGAAGCTGTCGACATCTTCCATCGCATTGCGGGCATCCTTGCCGGCGGCCAGCACATAGGCGGACAGTTCCTGCCCCTTGTCGCCGGCCAGGCCGAACAGCCGGTGCAGCGCCTCGCCATCATCGCGCAGAGCGGTCAGACGTTTCTCCGCCTCTTCCAGCGCGGCAGGGAGCCGTTCGCGGCTGTGCTGCGCGCTGGCCTGGATCAGTTCGAGCAGGCGAACGCTGGAGTCTGTCAGCGCGGCCACATCGGCATCGGTACCATCGATCGCCCTGCGGCTCGCGGCAAGCTTCTCGGCCAGATCGGCAAGGCCGCGTGCCAGCATGGATTGCACCTGCTCGCCCTGGTTGGCGATCAGTTCCATGTCCTGCTGCAACCGCTCGAGCCGGGAGGCCAAAGCCTCGCCCTGAGCGGTGAGATCGCGCGAAAGTGCGAGCTGGTCCTCGCGCCGCTGGGCGAACTGGCCGTCGAACTGAGTCAGCCTGCGCTCGATCGCCGCCAGATCCTCGGCATTGCGGGCTTCGACCAGTCCGTGGCGTTCGTCGAGATCGCGCTGGAACCGGATCATCTGGTCTCGCAGCGACTGGTCGAGCCGTTCGACTTCGTTGCCGGCCCGTTCGACCCGGTCGAGCGCGGAATGGAGCGCTGCTTCTTCCGCCGAATTGATCCGGGCAAGGGCAAGCCCAAGCTCCTTGTCCAGCCGATCGATCGATCCCTGCCATGCAGCCAGTGCACCGTCTTCGCCTTCGCGCAGCGCGACAGACAGCCTTGTGCCTTCGTCGCTCAACGCGGCCAGGCGCGTGCGCAGCGCGGCGAGGCTTTCCGTCTCCTGCCCGGCGAGCGCCTCGCGGCCTGAGCGAAGTTCTGCGGCAAGGACCTCCGCCCGATGGCGGATCGCGGCCAGCGCTTCGGTTTCGTGACCAACCAGTTCGTTGCGGAATGCTTCGCTGTGCTGTTCCAGCGCGGCAAAGCGCCCGGTGGCGACCTCGTCAAGGCGGTAGGCCTGGTTCTCGAACGCCGCGAGAGCGGCATCGATCTGCGCGCGCAGCGATTGCACCTGGCGCTCGCTCGCCTGGCCGAATTCGTTGAGGCGATGAAAGCCGCTGACCAGATCTTCAAGCTGGCTCTTGGCGGTAAGCCCCGCCGCGCCGATCTGGTTGGTTACGTCGCGCGCCGAATTGGCGATGACGGGCAAATTGCTGCGCAGCCGCTCCATATTGTCGAGCGCGGTCGTGCTGACTGAGGAAATCATTTCCACCTGCGCGCCATTGTCGCGGACCAGCGCCTGCAATTGCTCGGCATGGGTCGAAAGCCGCTCGCTCGCCAATCGACCGAAAGTTTCGAGGTCGCGCGACTGAGAGGTGATGAAATCGCGGGCGAGGCTGAGCTCGCGATTGACCGTGGTCAGGCGTTCCTCCAGCCGCACGGATTCCTCGGCGAGCGTCCGGGCGGAATCGGTGAAGCGCGCGGCTTCGCGCCGGCTGCTCCGCATCGCCAGCAGCCACAGAGTGACAACCAGCAGCACCGGAACGGCCCAGGCGGTGATCCAGTCGGTCCACTGGGCCGGTTCAGCCCCGGCAAGCATGGCGTCAAGGCGTGCCCAGACGAAGGCGGCGGTCCAGCCCAGCACCGTGCACAGCGCCAGCGCGGGTGCAATCCAAGCCAGGCGGGCCGAGTTTACGGCGGGGGCTTCTTCGGCCCAATCCTCGTCCGCCCACTGGCTGTCCAGTGCGAGAACACCGTCTTCCGACGCGCTTTCCACTCCGGATTCTAGGGATCCGGCGGAGTCCACCGGCACGATGTGGCGCTTTCTGGTCATGCTCCAGCATATCACGCTTCCTCTCACGATAAACCCCGCCTTAACTTTCCCGTCATAAGTGTGACATCATGGCCTTTGAAAGCGGTGCTCTTGATGCGACTTTGGCGGCGGCGGCCGGTGATGATGCCGTGCTGCTGGCGGAACTGCGCATGGCCTTTCGCGACAGTCTTGAACGGCAGGTGGATCTGCTCCGCCGTTCCCGGTGCGACGGGAACTGGACCGTTGCCGCGATGAGGTTGCAGGGTCTCGCCGCCAGCTTCCATGCCGAGCCGTTGATCGCCCTGGCCGAGCAGGCGCTCGAGGCGGCACCCGGCGAGCCGACCATCATCCGCAAAATGGAACAATTCCTCAAGGAATTCGGCGCCGGGCAAGCCTGATCGCGCTTCCCGTTGCCGGATGGGGATTGCATCCCTAGACTAGCCGCTCACTTTTCGGGAGCCACTGGGTGCGGGTCGCCCTCCTGTCGATGATCGAGATCGCTCCCGGCGATGGGGGCAGCTTGTTGCGCGGCCTGCTGCCGTTTGGCGGCGGGACCTTGGCGCGCGTTCAGCTGGACCTTGCGCTCCGCCTGCGCTGCCAGCGGGTCGTCTGCCTTGCAGAAGGCATGTCGCCTGGCGCGATTGCGCTGCAACATCTGGCCGAGAAGGGCGGTGCGGAATTCCACGTCATTGCCTCGCGCCGCAACCTGCCTTCGCTGGTTCATGCCACCGACGAATTGCTGGTGCTGGCGGACGGCCTGCTACCGCTGGCGGACGAAGCGGCTGCAATCCTCGACAAGGGGCAGGCAGTGCTGGCCCTGCCGGTGGAAGCAGGCATGGCTGCGGGTTTCGAACGGATCGATCTCAACCATGCCTGGGCCGGCGCGCTGGCCATGCCCGGCGCGCTGGCGGAGCGATTGTTCGAGCTGCCGGAGGATGCCGATATCGTCGCCTCGCTACTGCGGATCGCCTTGCAGGCCCGGATTGTACCCTACTTGCTTCCCGATTCTGTCCTCGCCGATGTGCGCTGGGCCATGGTTCGCACGCCTGGCGATGCACGGCTGTGCGAGCGGGCATGGCTGCGGCGTCAGGCGCTTGGGTTCGATCCGCTGGCACCGGGCCGTTGGTTGGCAGGCCGCTTGGTGGCTGGATCGGGACCCAGGCTGATGCAGCGCGGCATGCGTTCGATCACGCTGGCGCTGGGGGCTTTGCTGATTGCCTGCCTCGCCTGCTGGGTGGCAGTGGCGCAATTCGTTCCGGCGGGACTGGTCCTGTTCGCACTGGCCGTGTTTACGCAGGAAACCGCGATTGCGCTGCGGCGGCTCGAGAGCGGGGGGCGTGACCGGGCGGGTGCACGACTTGAAGCGCTGCGCTGGTCGCTCGACGGCGCACTGGCCCTCATGCTGGCGGTGGCGCTGGCGGGTGTCTGGCCGGACCGCCTGTTTCCACCTGTCATCCTGCTCGGGCTGGCCAATCTTCTGCCGCTGCTGACCCCATGTCGCTGGACCGCCCTGGTTGAGGACCGGGCGCTGCTCGCGCTGGTTCTGGCCATTGCGGCGGCATCCGGGCAACTGCCTGCCGTACTGCAACTTATCGCCTTGCTTTTGCTGGCAGTCAGTCTCTTTGCCGCGCGAAGGCAGGATCGGCTAACCCCAGCTTAACCAAGCTGCGCTATGGCGGTTTCCATGACGCAATCCGGCATGACCCAATATCGCGACTTCGGAGTGGAGGGCATCCTGCGCGATGAGTTGACGCGCGGGGATGCGATCATCGATTCCGCAGCGCCCATCCTGCGCCACCTGCTGGCCAATGACGACCATTCGCTGTTCGGCGACGAAGTGGTTGCGCGCGTGCGCGGCATGGTTGGCCATCTGGCCGACCAGATGCTGCTGGTTCAGGCACAGTCCGCCGGTAGCGAGGATATCGAGACGTTCCTCGGCGATCGGCGCGAAGTTCTGTCCGCGCAACTGATCGACCACCCAGCGCTGCTGGCTCATCTCCATGTGCTGGCGCTGGAGTGGCAACTGACAGAGCGTCTGCAGGGCCGGGCGGCGATCGACACAGTACTGTCCCCGCTGCTCCAGGCGTTGATCGCGTCGCCAGATGGCGCGGTCGCCGCTGTCGCGATGGCCATGCTGGCAGCACAGGCGCGCTTCATTCAGCAGGTGCGCAGGATGGAATTGCCGCTGTGCGAACTGCCTGGCGACCTGTTCCATGTCGCCTTGCTGACCATGCGCAGCTGTGCGGTCGAAGAGGAGCAGGGCGTCGCCGAAGCTGCCGAAGCCAGCCTGCGGGGGACGTTTGACGAAAGCCGCAGCCGGCTCGGCCTCGCCTCACGCCTCGTGACCACCATGGGCGGGGGCGCGGTGGCCGCGCTGTCGGTGGCGCATGCCGGCGTTGCGATCTTCCTCACTGCGCTGGGTCTGGCTTCAGGCCAGTCGCGCGGGATGGCAGCCATGGCCACCAACGAGCGGCAGTTGGGTCGACTCGCCCTTTCGCTGCGTGCGGCGGGGTTGAAGTCGATCGCGGTGGAAGAGCAATTCGCTCTGTTCCACCCGGACATCTGTCTGCCTGAAGGCTTCGAGCAGCTCCGCGCGGATCGGGCGGCGGCCATTCTCGCCATGTCCGCTCCGGCGTTGAACGGCTGACCGGATGAACATGCAGGGCGCCATTCTGGCCCGTGCGACGAGCGACGCCGAGGATCGGCTGCTCAGCGCCGACGAGCCGCTTGCCGGGCTGCAGCTGCGCTGCGGCGGCGAACTGCCGGGCAAGATCGCCATTCCCTCGCTGCTTGAGCTGGTGCGCCGCGCGCACCGCACGAACCTGCGCCTGGCCCAGCCGATCAGTGCCCATGACGGCGACGATACCGTCACCGCCTGGATCGAAGTCGCCCCGCGTGGCGGCGAGGAGGGCGGTTGCAATATCGCGGTGGCCAGTTGGCGCCTCGCGCCGATCCCGCCTGAAGACCTGGTCGAAAATGCCGAACGCCGGATTGCCATCGATCGTCAGCTGGCTGAAATCAATGCCCGGCTAGATCCCCAGCAGGGCCTGCTCGCGGTGGAATGCGCGGGTGAGGGCGAGGATGTGGTCGAAGCGATCAGCGCGATGCGTGGCGGGTCAGGGCGCCCATGGACCGACTTTGTCGAGGTCAAGGGCAGCAGTCACGAGCAACCGCTGCACTGGCGTCTGCTTGACGGCGCGCGAGTCACATTGCCGGGCTCGGCTCGCAACTGGACGGCCAGCCTCGTTCCGCTTGGCGCGCCCGAGCCGGGCAGTGCCGGTTTCGAGCTGTATCTCGTGGCGGAGGAGCCACCCGCGCCAAAGCCGCGCCGCAACCGGCGCAAGCGTACAACCCCGATCGGACGTGAAATTGCCCCGGTGCTGCGCCAGCCGATTGCCCGGATCATCGCCAACGCCGAAACCATCCGCACACGCCTGGCCGGGCCGCTGGCCGAGGAATACAGCGCCTACGCTGCCGATATCGCCTCTGCAGGGCAACATCTGCTCTCGCTGATCGAGGACCTGGCCGATCTGGAAGTGGTGGAAGCGGACGATTTCATCACTGCGCCCGACCGGATCGACCTCGCCGATGTCGCCCGCCGCGCGGCCGGGATTCTCGGCATGCGCGCAAAAGAGCGCGGCATCGTCCTTGTCGCCCCGCAGGCCAGCGAGAGCCTGCCCGCCACCGGCGAGTTCCGGCGGGTGTTGCAGGTGCTGCTCAATCTGGTTGGCAACGCAATCCGCTACACGCCCGAGGGGTCGCAGGTCTGGCTTCGACTTGAAAGGCTGGACGACCGGGCACGGATCATCGTTGCCGACCAGGGACAGGGCTTGTCCGACGACGATCAGGCCAGAGTCTTCACGAAGTTCGAGCGGCTTGGCCGCAGCGGCGACGGCGGTTCGGGTCTCGGCCTTTATATTTCGCGCCGTCTTGCCCGGGCAATGGGCGGAGAATTGTCGGTGGAAAGCGCCATGGGGCAGGGCGCAAGGTTCATTCTCGACCTGCCGGCGGCCGAGTAGCGGTTCAGCGCCTGCTGCGTTTCAGCAGGAATGCCCCGATAGCCATGGCGGCGATGCCGTAGATCGCCCAGATTCGCTGATCGAGCATGAAGCTCTCTTTCGGCCACATCACCAGGCCGAGGCCCTGCAAGGTCCACAACCCGCCGGCGAGAACGAGCGCAACGCCGAAAACCTGGAGCAGTATCTTCGGCATCGCGCTTGATCCTTGTGGTTAGCGGGTTTCGACCGGCACGTAATCGCGCTGCGTCGGCCCGGTGTAGAGCTGGCGCGGACGACCGATCTTCTGGCCGGGGTCGGAAATCATCTCGTTCCACTGCGCTACCCAGCCGACAGTGCGGGCAAGAGCGAACAGCACGGTGAACATGGTGGTCGGGAATCCGATCGCCGAGAGGATCACACCCGAGTAGAAGTCTACATTGGGGAACAACTTCTTCTCGATGAAGTAATCGTCGTTCAGCGCCAGTTCCTCGAGCCTGAGGGCGGTTTCGAACACCGGGTCGGACACGTTCAGCGCTTCGAACACCTCGCGCACGGTTTTCTGCATCACGGTCGCGCGCGGATCGTAGTTCTTGTAGACACGATGGCCGAAACCCATCAGGCGGAACGGATCGTTCTTGTCCTTGGCCCTCTCGATATAATGGGGAATCTTGTCGGGAGTGCCGATTTCGCGCAGCATGTTGAGCGCCGCCTCGTTGGCGCCACCATGCGCCGGCCCCCAAAGGCAGGCGATGCCGGCCGCAATGCAGGCGAAGGGGTTGGCGCCGGACGAACCGGCCAGCCGCACGGTCGAGGTCGAGGCGTTCTGTTCATGGTCGGCATGGAGGATGAAAATCCGGTCCATCGCCTTTTCCACCGCCGGGTGCAGGTCATATTCCTCGGCCGGAACACCAAAGGTCATGCGCAGGAAATTACCGGTGTAGGACAGGCGGTTGTCCGGATACATGAAAGGCTGGCCGACCGAATATTTGTAGGCGGCAGCAGCGATCGTCGGCATCTTGGCAATCAGCCGATGCGAGCTGATCCGGCGATGGACCGGGTCCGAGATGTCGGTCGAATCATGGTAGAACGCGGAAAGCGCACCAACCACGCCGCACATGATCGCCATCGGGTGGGCATCGCGGCGGAAGCCCTTGTAGAAGCTCATCAGCTGTTCGTGCAGCATGGTGTGCCGGCTGATCGTGGAGGAGAAGGCGGCCAGTTCCTTGGCGCTGGGAAGTTCGCCGTTCAGCAGCAGATAGCTGACTTCCATGAAGTTCGAGCTTTCCGCCAGCTGGCCGATCGGATAGCCGCGATGCAGCAGGACGCCCTCGTCACCGTCAATATAGGTCAGCGCGCTTTCGCAGCTGGCAGTCGAGGTGAAGCCCGGATCGAACGTGAACATGTCCGTCTGGGCATAGAGCTTGCGGATGTCGATGACATCCGGCCCGACGGAGCCCTTCAGTACGGGAAAATCAAAGTCCTTGCCATGGGCAGTCAGCTTCGCCGGATCTTCAGCCAAATCTCGTCTCCTTAGTCATGCTTTTCGGTTCGCCGGAATGGCGGCCTGCGCGTCAATCCGCGCAAGGCTCTCTCCTCTCCCGAGCAGAACCAGAACATCGAAAATTCCCGGCGAGGTGGTTTGCCCGGTCAGCGCTGCACGAAGCGGCTGCGCCAGTTTGCCCAAGCCAAGCTCAAGCTCCCCTGCCATTGCCTTGAGACTGGCCTCCAACCCTTCGGTTGTCCAGTCCTTTTCCCGACCAAACCGGTCGGAAATCTGTGCCAGCAGCGCTCTTGCCTCGTCAGTCAGCAATTCGGCTGCTTTTGCGGTCAGTTCGAGCGGACGCCGGCTGAACAGAAACGCTGCGCCATCGGCAAGTTCATTGAGGTCTGCTGCCCGGGTCTTGAGGACCGGCATGGCCCGCTCTAGCAGCGCGGGATCTGCCTGCGGACCGATCCGGGGGGCAATCAGGGCGGCGAGGCGGGCATCGTCGGCTTCGCGAATGTAATGGCCGTTGAGGTTCTGTACCTTCTTGAGGTCGAAGCGCGACGGGCTCTTGCCGACCCCGGCGATGTCGAACAGCTCGATTGCTTCATGCCGCGTGATCACTTCGCGATCGCCAAAGCCCCAGCCCAGCCGGAGCAGATAGTTGCACAGCGCCTCGGGCAGGATGCCCATCTCGTCGCGATAGGCATCGACCCCGAGCGCGCCGTGCCGCTTCGACAGCTTGGCTCCGTCCGAACCATGGATCAGTGGAATATGGGCATAGACCGGGTCTTCCCAGCCGCCCTCGATCGCATTCATCGCGCGGAAGATCGGCAATTGGCGGAAGGCGTTGTTAAGGTGGTCGTCGCCGCGGATGACGTGAGTCACGGACATGTCATGGTCGTCCACCACCACCGCCAGCATATAGGTCGGGGTGCCGTCGCTGCGCAGGATGACATAATCGTCGAGTTCGGCGTTCTGCACCGTCACGCGGCCTTGGACCGCGTCCTCGATCACCGTTTCGCCTTCGTCCGGCGCCTTGATCCGCACCACGAACGGCGTGCCGGCAGGGGCTTCCGACGGATCGCGATGGCGCCAGCGGCCATCGTAGCGCAGCGGCTGCTTTGCAGCGCGCTGGGCCGCGCGCATTTCTTCCAGCTCCTCGCTGGTGGCATAGCAGCGATAGGCCTGGCCGGCGGCCAGCAATTGTTCGGCCACTTCGACGTGGCGCGATCCGCGTTCCGACTGGAACACCGGGTCTTCGTCATAGTCGAGGCCAAGCCAGCCGAGCCCATCGATGATGGCGTCGATCGCTGCCTGGGTAGAGCGTGCGCGGTCGGTATCCTCGATCCGCAACAGTGCCTTGCCGCCATGGTGGCGGGAGAACAGCCAGTTGAACAGGGCGGTCCGGGCACCTCCAATATGGAGGAATCCGGTCGGCGAGGGAGCGAAACGGGTCACAACCTGCTTGCCGTCTAAGCTTGCCATAACCCGTTCTTTCCGTTCCTATCGTCCGATGGCCAGCAACGCCGCTCCGCATGTGCCCGTAGACGGCGATCCCGACATTGACCGGCCGGTTGATGGGCCGGGAAATGTTGCATTGCAGCGCCCTTGGCGAATGCGCAAGCACTTGTCCAGCGCGGCCGACAGGGCGGAGCGATTCCTCGGCGATGCCGGGTTCGAGCGCGGCCCCTGGCTGGTGGTCGGATTCATCGCAGGGATAGGGCTGTGGTTTGTCCTGTCGGACTGGCGTGCCTGGGCGGGCGTGATTGCGCTGGGGCTGGCGATGGCGGCACTGGCATTGCTAAGCTGGCGCGATCACGAGGAACGCACCCGCCTGCGCCAGGCGATCGTTGCCATGGCGCTGGTGGTGGCGATGGGTACCGCGATCATCTGGGCCCGCTCGGACATGGTCGGATCGCCCGCGATTGAACGCCCGTTGCTGGCTGCGCTCGACGCGCGGGTGCTGGAGCGGATTGAGCAGCCCTCGGAACAGCGGGTCAGGCTGGTGCTGGCCACGCGCGAGCCGGGGAGCGGTCGGCCGATCAAGGTCAGGGTCAACCTGCCTCGCACCGCGGATCGCTCAGGCATCGCCGAAGGGGCGGTCATCCGCCTGCAGGCCCGGCTGATGCCGCCGTCCCCGCCGATGCTGCCGGGGGCCTATGACTTCGCCCGCACAGCCTGGTTCGACGGGCTGGCGGCCACCGGATCGGTGCAGGGCGATGTCCGGGTACTCGTGCCTGCGCAGGAGACGGCGCTGCTCGCCTCGGTCCAGCGACGGCTCTCTGCCCATGTCCGCGCGCAGCTGGGTGGTTCCGCCGGAGCGATCGCCGCCGCCTTCGCCAGCGGTGATCGCGGGGCAATCGCACCCGGCGATGACGATGCGATGCGCGATGCCGGGCTTACGCATTTGCTGTCGATCAGCGGTCTGCATGTCAGCGCGGTGATCGCCGCTGCCTTTGTGCTGGCGATCAGGCTGCTGGCACTGTGGCCGTGGCTGGCCCTGCGGGTGCGCCTGCCGCTGGTCGCCTCGTCGATTGGGGCGGCGGCGGGGGTCGGCTATACCCTGCTGACGGGGGCCGAGGTACCGACTGTCAGAAGCTGCATCGGCGCGCTGCTGGTTCTGATCGCGATGGAACTGGGGCGCGAGCCATTATCGCTGCGGATGGTCGGGGCGGCGGCCTTCCTGGTGCTGCTGCTATGGCCGGAAGCTGTGGTGGGTCCGAGCTTCCAGATGAGCTTCGCTGCCGTGCTGGCGATTGTCGCGCTCCATGGCAGCGCCCATGCCCGGGCCTTTCTTGCGCCGAGCGAGCGGGGCTGGTTCGACTGGCTGGCCCGGCACATCCTCATGCTGCTGCTGACCGGCGTGGTGATCGAACTGGCGCTGATGCCGATCGGCATGTTCCATTTTCACCGGGCCGGGATTTATGGCGCGCTGGCCAATGTCATTGCCATTCCGCTGGTGACGTTCGTGTCTATGCCGCTGATCGGCCTCGCACTTCTCCTCGATCTGGGCGGCATGGGCAGCCCAGCGTGGTGGATGGTGGGCAAGTCGCTCGACCTGCTGCTGGCGCTGGCGCACTGGACGGCCGGGCAGCCGGGCGCGGTCCAGCGGCTGCCGATGATGGACAACTGGACCTTCGCGCTGTTCATTGCCGGTGGGTTGTGGCTGGCGCTGTGGCGCGGGCGGGTCAGGCTGCTTGGCTTCGTTCCGGTTGGACTTGCGGCGCTGCTGACAGCGGCTACGCCTGCGCCTGATCTGCTGGTCTCGGGCGATGGCAGCCAGGTTGCGATCAGCGGGGAGGGGGAGCGGTTGCTGATGTTGAAGGACAGCCGCAGCAGTTTCACTCGCGACAACATGCTGGAACTGTCGGGCATGGGGGGCGAACCGCTGGCATTTGCGCAATGGCCGGGCGCGCGCTGTTCGAGCGACTTCTGCGCCGTCACGCTTACCCGAGAGGGGCATGTGTGGCACTTGCTGATTGCCCGCAGCCGCGACCGCACCGAGGAACGCGCATTGGCCGCCGCCTGCGAACGGGCCGACATCGTCATCGCCGACCGCTGGCTACCGCGCAGCTGCCACCCGCGTTGGCTCAAGGCCGACCGGCGCATGCTGGAGGACAGTGGCGGGTTGGCAATCACTCTGGCCGACCGGCGCATCCGCACGGTGGCCGAGGGGCAAGGTCGCCATGGCTGGTGGCGCGGCACGCCCTGACGAGCAAGACCGCGCCCCTGTTCGAGATCAGTGGTAGCGGCGCAGCAGCCCGGCCAGCTTGCCCTGAACCTCAACTTCGCCCGGCTCGTAGATCTGCGGTTCGTAGGCGCCATTGGCCGGGTCGAGCCGGATCTTGCCACCTTCACGCCGCAGATATTTGAGCGTCGCTTCCTCGTTGCGGATCAGGGCGACGACTATTTCCCCGTCGCGGGCGGTGTTGGTGCGCTTCACCAGCGCGAAATCGCCATCGAGAATGCCGGCTTCGATCATCGAATCGCCCGACACCTCCAGCGCGTAATGTTCGCCCGAACCGAGCAGTGCGGCGGGCACCGGCAGCATGGCCTGGCCTTCCAGCGCTTCGATCGGGACACCGGCGGCGATCCGGCCATGCATCGGAATTTCGATCACGTCGTTGGCTGGAGAGGCGACGCGCGGCGGCGGGGCCATGGTTCGGCCGACCGGATCGTTGGCGGGCTTCTGGCGCGGCGCGGCGGTGGTCACATCTTCCGGCTGTTTCAGCACTTCCAGCGCGCGGGCGCGGTTGGCCAGGCGGCGGATGAAGCCACGTTCCTCCAGTGCGGAAATCAGGCGGTGGACGCCCGATTTCGACTTGAGGTCCAACGCTTCCTTCATTTCCTCGAACGAGGGGGAGATGCCGGTTTCTTCAAGCCGGATCTGGATGAAACGAATAAGTTCGTGCTGCTTGGCGGTCAGCATCGACGCGCCCTCCTTCGATTGGTCCACGGGTTTCGCTCCCCCGATGAATCACCGCGCGAACGAATGAGGAACAATTAGGAAACCATATTAGCCAAGTCAAGCGATTCCGCCATTTTCGAGACAATAGAACGGAACAGCTGTTCCCGCTTCGATCGCGGCGCCATCGATCGGGCGGATGATCAGCGCATCGCTGGCCGACAGCGCACGCAGGGCACTGCTGTCCTGTTCGTCGATCGGGGCGATGCTTGCGCCATCCCAGCGCGCGCGGAGCAGCTCAAGCCGCTTGCCGACCGGCGGCAGGGCAGTGGCGAGCGGCGCAATCATCTCGCGAGGCAGGGGCTGCCCGGCACCCGCCAGCGCGCGCATCAGCGGCAGCATGAACAGGAAGGCGGTGACATAGCTGGAGACCGGATTGCCCGGCAGGCCGAGAATCAGCTGGCCGCCGCGCCGGGCGACGAGGAGCGGCTTGCCCGGCTTCAATGCCACTCGCCAGAAGGCAATTTCCGCGCCCCATTGCTCAAGAGCGGGGCGAATGAGGTCATGGTCGCCAACCGACGCCCCGCCGCTGGTGACAATGATGTCCGCCCCCTCGGCTGCGGCTAGTGCGGCGGCCAGTGCGGCGTGATCGTCTGCCACCGGCCCGATCCTGTCGATTGAGCAGGGGATACCCGCGGCCATGGCTGCCAGCATGACGCCATTGCTGGCCGGGATCTGGTGTGGCGCGCAGCGTGAGGGATCGCTCGCCAGCTCGTCGCCACTGTCGAGGATGGCGAGGCGAACTTTGCGACGGACGCTGATTCGTGCATGGCCCGAAGCGAAGGCCAGCGCCACGACAGCGGGCGTGACCCGCGTTCCAGCTTCCAGCAGCATCGCGCCCTGGCGGAAGTCGAAACCGGCATGCCGGACATGGCGACCGGAGCGGAGTGGCTCCCCGGTGAGCGTCAACCTGTCGCGGTCGCGCGCGGCATCTTCCTGTAGCAGCACCGTGTCGGTACCGGCGGGCATCAGCGCGCCGGTTGAGATGCGAACCGCTTCGCCTGCGCCGACCGATCCGGCGAAGGGATGGCCGGCCGCGCTTTCGCCGATCACGCGCCACGGCCCGGCAAGGTCCGGCCCGGCGAGGGCATAGCCATCCATCGCGGAAAGCGCGGCGGCGGGCTGGGTGCGGGCGGCAACGAGCGGTTCGGCGAGGTAGCGGCCGAGCGCGTCGATTACCGCCACTTCTTCAATCGCCAGTGGCAAGGCCAGCGCGAGCAGCTGCGCCTGGGCTTCGGCCAGCGGGATCGGCGGCTTCACCGGGTCAGGCCCCTTCCGGCGCGCGCCATTCGCCGGACTTGCCGCCGCTCTTGGCGAGCAGCCGGACTTCGTCGATCACCATGCCCTTGTCGAGCGCCTTGGCCATGTCATAGATTGTCAGGAGTGCGATAGAAGTGGCTGTCATAGCTTCCATTTCTATCCCTGTTTTGCCGGTGAGCGAGGCAGTGGCAGTGGCGCGGACACCATCATCCTCGAACACGAATTCCACTGTCACCGCGTCGAGCGCCAGCGGGTGGCACAGCGGGATCAGTTCACCGGTCTTCTTGGCGGCCATGATCCCGGCAATCCGGGCAGCGGCGAGGACGTCGCCCTTGGGCGCATCACCGGCGCGGATCGCGGCCAGCGCTTGTGCAGACATGCGGATCCGTCCGGTCGCCACGGCCTTGCGCGCGGTGGCCTGCTTGTCCCCGACATCGACCATCCGGGCCTGGCCATGCTCGTCGAGATGAGTGAGTCCGTTCATCCCAAAGCCGCTCCTGCTGCCAAGGTTGACACAGTTGACACAGTCCAGGGAAAGAAATTCCGCCCCGGCCTGAGCGGCTCGAACGAAGGGGTGGCAGGCAGGGTGCGAAGCGCGATCATGCGGCCTTCATGCCAGAGCGCGGGCGTGTAGGACAGGGGGCATGGCTCACCGGCCCAGTAGTTCGCGCGTTGCCTGCTCCACATCATCCTGCCGCATCAGGCTTTCACCCACCAGGAAGGTCCGCACGCCCGATTTTTCCAGCCGCAGCAGGTCGGCATGGCTGTTGATCCCGCTTTCGCCGACCAGCAGCGTGCCAGCGGGGGCGAGCGGGGCAAGCCGTTCCGTAACGGCCAGATCCGTGACGAAACGCTTGAGATCGCGGTTGTTGACCCCGATCAGGCGCGAGCGGAGCAGTGCGGCGCGGGCCATCTCCTGCTCGTTGTGAATTTCGACCAGCACATCCATCCCGCGTTCGATTGCGGCGCTTTCGATTTCGGCCATCTGCCCATCGTCCAGCGCGGCGACGATGATCAGGATCGCATCGGCCCCGATCGCGCGCGCTTCGGCCACTTGCCAGGAATCGACCATGAAATCCTTGCGCAGCACCGGCAACGCGCAGGCGGCCCGGGCTTCGATCAGGAAATTCTCGTGCCCCTGGAAATAGGGCGCGTCGGTCAGCACCGACAAGCAGGCCGCGCCGCCCAGCTCATAGGCGCGGGCGTGGCTGGCCGGGTGGAAATCGGGCCGGATCAGTCCCTTGGACGGGCTGGCCTTCTTGATTTCGGCAATCAGGGCGAAGCCGCTGGCGGCCCGCTGGCGCAAGGCCCGCTCAAACCCTCGCGGGGCGGACTGCGCGGCCGCGCGCGCATCGAGTTCAGCCAGCGATGCCAGCGCTTTGCGGGCGGCCACTTCCTCGCGCTTGGTGGCGCAGATTTCCTGTAATTTATCCATTATTTGCAAGTCTCGATCCAGCAATCCAGCAGCGCCTTGGCCAGCCCCTTGTCGATGGCCTCGGCGGCCTCCTCGGCGCCCTCCTGCCAGTTGGCGGCTTCTCCGGCAACGATCAGCGCCCCGGCGGCGTTGAGCAGCACTGCGTCGCGGTAGGCCCCTGGCTCGCCATCCAGCAGGCGGCGCAGCGCGGCGGCATTGAAAGCGGCATCACCACCGCGCAGCGCGTCCAGCGGGTGGGATGGCAGCGAGGCGGCGGCGGGCACCACTTCATGGGTAATCCGCCCGATCCCGATCGTGGCGATCCGGCTCGGCCCGGCGATCGACAGCTCGTCCAGCCCTTCCTCGCCCGACACGATCATCGCCCGCTCGGTGCCAAGCAAGGCCATCGCATCGCGATAGACTGCGATCAGCGCGGGATGGGCAAGGCCGATCAGCTGGCGGCGCACCCCGGCCGGGTTGGCCAGCGGCCCGAGCAGGTTGAAAATCGTCCGGCGGCCCAGGCATTTGCGGATCGGCGCGATCCGGGCGAGGGCCGGGTGGTGGGCCTGCGCGAACAGGAAGGCGATGCCGAGATCGCCCAGCGTCTGTTCGGCCATTTCCCCGGCGCGGGCGAGGTCGAGGCCGAGCGCTTCCAGCGTGTCGGCCGCACCCGCCTTGCTCGAAGCGGCGCGGTTGCCGTGCTTGGCCACCGGCACGCCGCATGCCGCGACGACCAGCGCCACGGCGGTGGAGATGTTGAGGCTGTGCTGCCCGTCGCCGCCGGTGCCGCAGACGTCGATGGCGTTTTCGGGGGCGGCAATCCGCTTCATCCGCGCGCGCATCGCCAGCGCCGCACCGGCCACTTCTTCCGCACCTTCACCGCGCTCGGCGAGAGTGACGAGCAATTCGGCGATCTCCGCCTCGCTCATCCCGCCATCGAGCATCCGCCCGAACAACGCCTCGGCCTGGGCCAAAGTCAGGCTCATGCGTCCCGCCGGGCGTCCATCCCGCAGATCGCGAGGAAATTGGCGAGCAGATCATGGCCATGCTCGGTAGCGATGCTCTCGGGATGGAACTGGACGCCGTGGATGGGCAGGCTGGCGTGGCGGAAGCCCATCACGAAAGTATCATCCGAAGTGGCATTTACCAGCAGTTCTTCAGGAATATTCTCAACCACGAGACTGTGATAGCGGGTGGCCCGGAACGGCGAGGGCAAGCCCTTGAACACGCCGGTGCCATCGTGGCTGACCGGCGAGGTCTTGCCATGCATCATCCCGCCTCGCACCACGCTGCCGCCGAAATACTGGCCGATCGACTGGTGGCCAAGGCACACGCCGAGCAGGGGCAGCTGCGCATCGGCGCAGGCCCCGACCAGATCGAGGCTGATCCCGGCCTCGGTCGGGGTGCAGGGGCCGGGTGAAATCAGGAACCCGCTGGCCCCGCTCGCCACGGCCTGCGCCGCGCTGAGCGCATCGTTGCGCACGACCTCAACCTTCGCGCCCAGCTCCATCAGATAATGGACCAGGTTGAAAGTGAAGCTGTCGTAATTGTCGATGACGAGGATCATTGCACCAGCCTCATTGCCCGAAGCCCGGTTCCTGCGCCACCCTTGCAGCCTCTCGCGCGGCGGCGATCAGCGCGCCCGCCTTGGCTTCGCATTCACGCTGTTCGTATTCGGGGACCGAGTCGGCGACAATGCCAGCCCCGGCCTGGACATTCATCACCCCGTCCTTGACCACGGCGGTGCGCAGCACGATGCAGCTATCGACCGAGCCGTCGGGCGCGAAATAGCCGACGCCGCCGGCATAGGCGCCGCGCGTTTCCGGCTCCAGCCCGGCGATGATCTGGCAGGCGCGGATCTTGGGTGCGCCGCTGACGGTGCCGGCCGGAAAACCGGCAAACAGCGCGTCGAGGGCATCATGCGAAGGGTCGAGATGGCCCACCACGTTGCTGACGATGTGCATCACATGGCTGTAGCGTTCGATCGTGTAGCTGTCGGTCACTCTCACCGAATTGCGGGCGGCAACCCGGCCGACATCGTTGCGGCCGAGGTCGAGCAGCATCAGGTGTTCGGCCCGTTCCTTCGGGTCGGCCAGCAGCGCGATCTCGTTGGCCTTGTCCTCTTCCGGCGTGCTCCCGCGAGGACGCGTGCCGGCGATCGGGCGGATCGTCACTTCGGCTTCTCCATTCGTATCAGGGCGGACGCGGACGAGGATTTCCGGGCTGGAGCCGATCACCGCGAAGCCGGGCAGATCGAGGAAATAGAGGAAAGGCGAGGGATTGACCCGCCGCAGCGCGCGGTAGAGCTGGACCGGCGGCAGCGGGAAGGGGCAGGTGAAGCGCTGCGCCAGCACCACCTGGAAGATGTCCCCGGCCTCGATATAATCCTTCGCCTTCAGCACCATCGCCTTGTAATCGGCGGCGGGCATCACCGGGCTGAGCACCATTTCGGGCAGGTCCGTGGCGCGCACCGCAGCGGGCACGGCGGCGGTGAGGCGGCGCAGGGCTTCCTCGATCCGCTCGCCTGCGCGGGCGATCTGGGTGGCGGGATCGCTGCCATCGGCCCACAGCGGAGCGATGCAGAACAGCTGGTCCTTCAGCCGGTCGAACACCAGCACCAAAGTCGGGCGAACGAACAGCATGTCGGGCAGTTCCAGCGCGCTTTGCGGCGCGCGCGGGAGCTTTTCGACCAGGCCGATGGTTTCATAGCCGAAATATCCGACCAGGCAGGCGAGGGCCGGGGGCAGTTCCGCTGGAATATCCGTGATCAGGCAGCTTGCGGCCAGCGCGCGCAGTTCGGTCAGGCTGTCGCGTGCCAGCGGCTCGAATGCGGCGCGATCGTGCTGCCAGCGGCGATTGACCTCGCAATGGGTCGCGGTGGCGCGGAAAACCAGGTCCGGGTCGAGTCCGAGCAGGCTGTAGCGCCCGCGCGTTTCGCCGCCTTCGACCGATTCGAGCAGGAAATCGCCCCGCTCCGGCTCGATCAGCTTGAGCGCGGCGCCAACCGGCGTTTCGGTATCGGCGACGATTCGCTGCCACACCAGCGCGGGGCGACCGGCAGCTAGGGCATCGCGGGCAGCGGCGGCGTTCTCGGGCAGGGAACTGGACAAGCCGGGCCTCAGTTCTCGCCGCCCAACTGGCGGCGGACGGCGGCAATTGCGGATTTGTTGCGTTCCACTCCGACATCGGCGCGCGCGGCGGCGACGAATTGCGCTTCATATTCGCCAGCGGTGGCTTTGCCCAGTTCGGCCCGGGCGCTGGCGAGCAGCGGATCGTTCTTCATCACCGCACCGGGGGTGATTGCGTCCAGCCGGACAATGAACCAGCCGGCATGGCGCGGGGCTTCCAGCTGCTTCACTGTGCCCTTGGCCATGCTGAAGAACAGCGCCAGTGGCGCGGGCACGCGTTCGCCCATCGCGGCGAGCTTTTCGCGCGTGAGGTCGAGCCGGTCGGGCGGAGGCAGGAGCTTCTTCTCCTCAGCCAGCGCGGCGGCGAGATCCATCCCCTTGCGCATCTTTACCATGACCCGGTCGGTCGCGGCCTTGGCGGCCTTCGCCCCTTCGGTCAGGCGCCAGGCCTGGGCCACGTCGGCGCGGACGTCCTTGAGCGGGGCCGGGGCGGAGGCGTTGATTTCCGAAACGCCGTAGACGAGGAACTGCTTGCCGGGATCGATCTCGGCCAGTTGCGGTTCGCCTTCCTCCATCGCGAATGCAGTGGAAAGGACGCGGGCCAGCACCGGCGGGGCGGTTTCGCTGGCGCTGCCATAGACCTTGCCGTCGGCTGTGAGCGATTTGCTGGTCTCAATCGTCAGGCCGAGGCCCTTGGCGATTTCTTCCAGGCTGGCGCCATCATCGATCTGGTCCTCGATCCTTGTGCCGAGATCGGCAACCGCGACCCGCAGCTTCTCGGCCTTGAGCGCGGTGGTGATTTCGCCGCGCGCATCGGCCAGGCTGCGGCCGGGCTTGGCTGTGACGGTTCCGACCTGCATCAGATACCAGCCAAGGCTGCCGCGCGCGGGCGCGGAAACCTTGCCGGGTGCAGCGGCAAAGGCAGCATCGGCAACGGCGGCGGAGCTGTTATCGGCGAGGTCGGCCTTGCTGGTGGCGGCAATCGAGGCAGTGGCCAGCCCCTTGGCGGAGGCGGCGGCCTGGAGCGACTTGCCGGCGCTGACTTCGGCCAGGATCGCATTGGCGGCGGCAGCAGTCGGGACGACAAGCTGCTGGAAACTGCGGGATTCGCTGGCGGCATAGCGCGCCCCATCGCGCTTGTAGCGGGCGGCGATCTCGGCCTCGCTCGGCGCCGGCAGGTCGTGCAGCGCTTCCTGGCCGAAAGTGGCGTAGCGGATAGCGCGGCGTTCCGGGCGGATATAGTCGTTGCGATGGGCCGCGTAATAGGCCGAAACCTGCGCATCGGTGGCGGCAGCGGCGGGGGCGTAGGCCTCGCTCGGCAGCACCGCCAGCGCGCCCTTGCGGGCCTCGCGTTGCAGCGCGCCGTAACGCATGGCCAGTTCATCGGGCACATTCGCGCCGAAAGTCACCGGCAGCAGCACCTGCCGGGCCAGCAGGTTGAGGCCGAGGTCCTCGCGCACCTGCTTTTCGCTCAACCCCTGCTGCTGGATCAGCTGGCGGAACAGCGCATCGCTGAATTTCCCGTCAGCACCGCGAAAGGCTGAAATCTGGGCAATTTCGCTGTCAATCAGGCGATCCCCAGCGCGCAGACCCGATTTCCGGCCGAATGCGGCGATGGCAAAGCGGTCGATCATCTGGTCGAGCGTGCGATCGAGCCCGCCTTCGGCCAGGAATGACTGCATCGTCACTGTCGGCTGCTGCTCCTTGAGTTGGCGCAGCGCGGTGTTGGCGGAGCGGCCAAGATCGGCAGTGCCAATCCGGTCGCTGCCGACCATCGCCACCCGGTCACCTCCCGCAATCCCGCCGAACTTGCCGGTTCCCGCGACATCGGCGCTGGCGAAGGCCAGTGCGATGAGGATGAGGAATCCCAGGGTTACGGCGATGCCGATCTTGGATTTGAGCGCTTTACGGAAGAATTCGAGCATGGACGGGCCGTCTGGCTGGATGGGGCAGGACCGGCAAGGGCCGGTGCGGGAAACCCGCGCTTTATCCCCGGTGTGCGCTCGCCGCAACCGCGCATGGTGCCCGCTCCACTTTGACAAGCCGCGCCGCCCGGTCTAGCGGGCCTCGAACGCCAGCAAGTTGGCAGCCAATTCCAGGAGCAAAGAAAGTTCGCATGTCCCAGCGGCCCTATATTGTCGGCAATTGGAAAATGCATGGCACCCGCGCGATGCTGACCGAAGCGCGGGCGATTGACCGTGGCGCGGAACGGCTGCTCAAGGCCGAAGTCGCGATCGCGCCGCCTACCACGCTGATTCACGCGGCCCGCCGCGAAGCGGGGCTGATCGGCATCGGCGCGCAGGATTGTCATGCGGCCGAAGGCGGCCCGCATACCGGCGATATTTCGGCAGCGATGATCCGGGACGCGGGCGCCGATTTCGTCATCGTCGGCCACAGCGAACGGCGCCAGGACCATGGCGAAAGCAATACCGATGTCCGCGCCAAGGCCGCTGCCGCCATCGCGGCGGGGCTGACTGTGATCGTCTGCGTCGGCGAGACCGGCGCTGAACGCGATGCCGGACAGGCTGAAGCGGTGGTTGGTGCGCAGATGGAAGGTTCGCTCCCCGCCGGTGAGGGCGTGGCCGAACGGATTACCGTGGCTTACGAGCCGGTCTGGGCAATCGGCACCGGCCGGGTCCCCTCGATCGACGATATCGCCGCGATGCACCGCTCGATCCGCGACAAGCTGGTGGCGCTGTATGGCGAAGCCGGGGCTGGGGTACGGATCCTCTATGGCGGTTCGGTCAAGCCCGACAATGCGGCAGAGATTCTCTCGGTAAAGGATGTCGGCGGGGCGCTGGTGGGCGGGGCCAGCCTGACGGCGGAAAGCTTCCTTGGCATAGTCGTCGCGGCGGCAGAGGCCGCGAGCACCTGAGCGCGGCTTGCGATCAGCGTGGCGCGGCGCTAAGGCTGCGCGCATAACCAGTATCTCAGCATAGGGCCGATCCGGCATGTCGCTTTTTCTCTTCCTCACCGTCGTTCAGGCGATTGTCGCCGCCGCACTGGTGGGCGTGATCCTGATGCAGCGCTCCGAAGGCGGCGGGCTGGGCATGGGCGGCAGTCCGACCGGCCTGATGTCGGCACGCGGCGCAGCCGATTTCATGACCCGCGCGACGGCGATTCTCGCTGGCCTGTTCGTGGCGCTGAGCATTGCCCTGGCGACACTGGCAGTGAGCACCACGGCCGGGCGGGAAATCGACACCTCGCTCGATCGCAGCGTGACACCGGCCCAGCCTGATCCGCTGGCTCCGGCCACCGCGACCGGTGCTGCTCCGGCAGCGCCCGCAGCCCCGGCCGCTCCGGCACCGGCAGAAGACCCGCTCAAGGGCGCGGCCCGCTAAGCAGCAAGGACCGGCGGCGGAACCTTTCGTTTCGCAACTGTGCATATTTCGCGATGGCGGCGCGTTGGCGCTTGCCTCGAATCCAACCTTGCCCGTAAGGCCCGACTCCCATGGCGCGGTACATTTTCATCACCGGCGGCGTGGTCTCCTCGCTCGGTAAAGGCCTCATGGCGGCAAGCCTCGCGGCTCTGCTGCAGGCGCGCGGATTCAAGGTCCGCATTCGCAAGTTTGATCCCTATCTGAACGTCGATCCGGGGACGATGAGCCCCTATCAGCACGGCGAAGTCTATGTGACCGACGACGGGGCCGAGACTGATCTCGACCTTGGCCATTACGAGCGCTTCACCGGCGTTTCGGCGCGCCAGTCGGACAATGTCACCTCGGGCCGGATCTATCGCGACATCATCACACGCGAACGGCGCGGCGATTATCTGGGTGCGACAGTGCAGGTGATCCCGCATGTCACCGACGCGATCAAGGAATTCGCGCTGGCCGATCCCGACGATCTCGATTTCATCCTGTGCGAGATCGGTGGCACCGTGGGCGATATCGAAAGCCTGCCGTTCATCGAGGCGATCCGCCAGCTGCGCAACGAACTGGGGCGGGAACAGACCTGCTCGGTCCATGTCACGCTGGTGCCCTATATCGCCGCCGCGGGCGAGCTGAAGACCAAGCCGACCCAGCATTCCGTGCGCGAACTGACAGCGCTGGGCGTCCAGCCCGACCTGCTGCTGTGCCGCTGCGAAAAGCCGCTGCCCGAGGTCGAGCGGCGCAAGATCGCGCTGTTCTGCAACGTCCGGGCCGAAGCGGTCATTCCCGCACTGGATGCCAGCAGCATCTATTCGGTGCCGCTGCAATATCATGCCGAAGGTCTGGACGCCGAAGTGCTGCGCCATTTCCGGCTCGATTCGCCCGCGCCGGAACTGGCCCGGTGGGAAGACATCGTCGATCGCTACCAGAACCCCGAAGGCGAAGTGACGATCGGCGTGGTCGGCAAATATGTCGGCCTGCCCGATGCCTATAAATCGCTGAATGAGGCGCTGATCCACGGCGGCATGGCCAACCGGGTGAAGGTCCACATTCGCTGGATCGACGCCGAAATCTTCGAGCAGGACGATGCCGAGATCGCCGCCCAGCTCGAACCGATGAACGCGATCCTTGTCCCCGGCGGCTTTGGCGAGCGCGGGACGGAAGGCAAGATCGCCTCGGTCCGCTTTGCGCGCGAACGCAAGGTGCCGTTTTTCGGCATCTGCCTCGGCATGCAGATGGCCTGCATCGAAGGGGCTCGCAACACCGCTGGAATCGCCGCTGCCTCCTCCACCGAATTCGGTGAAACACCCGAGCCGGTGGTTGGCATCATCACCGAGTGGATGAGCCCGGAAGGCTTGCAGATCCGCAATGCCAACACCGATCTGGGCGGGACCATGCGGCTTGGCGCCTATGACGCGACGCTGGCCGGTAACAGTCATGTCGCCGCGATCTATGGCACCACCCATATTTCCGAGCGTCACCGTCACCGCTACGAAGTAAACGTCGCTTATCGCGAGCGGCTGGAGCAGGGCGGGCTGGCCTTTTCCGGTATGTCGCCCGACGGCCTGCTGCCCGAGATTGTCGAGCGGCCGGACCATCCGTGGTTCGTCGGCGTGCAGTTTCACCCGGAGCTGAAAAGCAAGCCGTTCGATCCGCACCCGCTGTTCAAGGGCTTCATCGCCGCAGCGGTGCAGCAGTCGCGCCTGGTCTGATCCGCGCAAAAAGGGCGGCCCCGGATCGGACCGCCCCGTTCATCAAGAGAAAATCCCCGATGGATCAGGCCGCGTTGGCCTGGTCCTCGTCGGTCTTGACCACTTCGAGCACTTTCTGCCCGCCGATGGCGATCTTCTTCGGCTTCATCGCTTCGGGCACTTCGCGCACCAGATCGATCACCAGCAGGCCGTCGGCCAGGTCGGCGTTTTCCACCCGGACGAAATCGGCCAGTTCGAAGCGGCGTTCAAAGCCGCGGTTGGCGATGCCGACATGGAGGAATTCGCCGTCGGACCCTTCTTCCTTCTTCGCGCCCTTGATCACCAGCAGGTTCTGCTGGGCGACAATGTCGAGATCGGCGGGTTTGAAGCCGGCGATGGCGAGAGTGATGCGATAGGCATCCTGTCCACGCCGCTCGATATTGAAGGGGGGATAATTGTCGCCGCTGTTGGGCCGGGCATTGCCTTCGAGCATGTCGAACAGGCGATCGAAGCCAACCATGTTGCGGCGATAGGGGGTAAAATCAAAACGGTTCATCTTTCGCAAATCCTCTATTGAGCAATCTGACAAACGGGACCCGGCGGGCCGGCATCCCTGCGGTTTGTGTGTCACGCCTTTCCACCTTCGCTCAGGACAGGCTTGCGGCGCATGGCACAGTGATTAGATATGTCTCCCGACTGGTGTTTCAAGAGGGCCAATGCGCACTCATAACACCATAAAGTTCAAGGAGTTTCCGCCAAGATGGCGCATGTCGAGATTTATACCAAGGCGCTCTGCGGCTATTGCCACCGGGCCAAGCAGCTGCTCTCCGGCAAGGGTGTGGCCTTCGAGGAATATGACATCACCCTCGGCGGCCCGAAAGCGCGCGAAATGCGTGAGCGAGTGCCCGATGCCTATACCGTGCCGCAGATCTTCATCGATGGCGCTGCGGTCGGCGGCTGTGACGAGCTGATGGCGCTTGACCGCGCCGGGCGGCTCGACCCGCTGCTCGGGGTTCAGTGACCCGTATCGCGCTGTGCCAGATGACCGCCGGGATCGATCCGGCGGACAACGCCCGTACGCTGCTGGCCGCCGCCGGGCAGGCCAAGGCGGGCGGGGCGCAGATGCTGTTTACGCCCGAAATGTCCGGCCTGCTCGACCGCGACCGGGCGAGGGCAGCAGCGCATATCGTGCCCGAGGCGTCGAACCCGGTGCTGGCCACGCTGCGCGACGCGGCGGCGAAGCAGGGCATCTGGATCGCGCTCGGTTCGCTGGCGGTAGAGCGGGAGGATGGGCGCTGGGCCAACCGATCGCTGCTGATCGCACCGGATGGCAACATCGCCGCGCGCTATGACAAGATCCACATGTTCGATGTCCAGCTTGCCACGGGTGAGAGATGGCGCGAATCCGCGGCCTATGCCCCGGGCGAGGCGCTGGTCGCGGTAGAGACCCCGCTCGGCCTGCTGGGGCTGACGATCTGCTATGACATGCGCTTTCCCGCGCTGTTCGGGGCGCTGGGTGATCTTGCCTGCGATGCGATCGCTGTCCCGGCCTCGTTCACCGTCCCGACCGGTCAGGCGCATTGGCACCTCCTGCTGCGGGCCCGCGCGGTGGAAGCCAGCGCCTATGTCATCGCCGCCGCGCAGGTTGGCACCCATCAGGATGGCCGCGCCACTTATGGCCGCAGCCTGGTGGTAGATCCCTGGGGCGAAGTGCTGCTCGACATGGGTGGCGAGGTGCCCGGCGTGGGCTTTGCCGACCTCTCGCGCGAACGGATTGCCGAAGTGCGTGCGCAACTGCCAAGCCTTGCCAATCGCCGCGAAATGCCTAGATCGCCGCGACAATGATCGTTTTCGACCTCTCCTGCCCGGCCGGACATCGGTTTGAAGGCTGGTTTGCCTCCTCGCAGGACTATGCCAGCCAGTGCGAGCGGGGTCTGGTCAATTGTCCGCAATGCGGCTCGTCGCATATCGTCAAGGCGCCGATGGCCCCGGCCGTGCCGCGCAAGGGCAACCAGCTACCGATCGCGATCGCGCGCGAGGACAAGCGCGAGGTTGTTGCCGGTGGTAAGCCGCCACCCGAAGTGATGGAAGCGATGGCCAGACTGGCCACGATTCAGGCCGAAGCGCTCAAATCCTCGCACTGGGTCGGCAGCAAATTCGCCGAGGAATCGCGCGCCATGCACTATGGCGAGAGCGAGGCGAAGCCGATCCACGGGCAGGCCTCGGCGCAAGAGGCGATGGAACTGCACGAGGAAGGCATCCCGGTGATGCCGGTCCTGTTTCCGGTTGCACCACCAGACGATATCAACTGATTGCCCTTCCCATCCATGGGCCCTAAACGGGCCCGTAAGCGCCCGTAGCTCAGCAGGATAGAGCATCAGATTCCTAATCTGGGGGCCACAGGTTCGAATCCTGTCGGGCGCACCAATATTGGCGGATCGGGGATGATGATGGGCAAATTGGCGGGCAAATCCGCACTTGTGACCGGTGCGTCGCGCGGGATCGGGCGGGAGATCGCGCTGGAACTGGCCCGCGCCGGGGCCACGGTCGGCGTCCATTATGGTGAACGCTTGGAAGGCGCGGAAGAAACCGCGCGGATGATCCGCGAGGCGGGCGGGGCGGCTTTCGTGCTTGGCGGCGACTTGCGCAGCATTGACGGGATCGAGCGGATGCTGGCCGCGCTGGCCGAAGGGCTGGCCGCCAATGGCTTCAAGGCGCTGGATATCCTCGTCAACAATGCCGGAATTGGCGGAGGCGGTTCGATTGGCGATGTCACCGTGGAAAAGCTCGACAATCTGATCGGCACCAATGTGCGCGGCGTGTTCCTGCTGACCCAGCGGGCGATTTCGCGCATTCCCGATGGCGGGCGGATCATCAATATCACATCGATGGTGGGCCTTGCCGCCTATCCGGGCTCGATTGCCTATGCCTTGACCAAGGCTGCGCAGAACAGCTTCACCGCTTCTCTCGCGGTCGAGCTTGGCCCGCGCGGGATCACTGTCAATGGCGTTGCGCCGGGCGCGACCGACACCGATTTCATCGCTGCGCTGATGGCACAACCAGCCCTGGTCAAGTTCTACGGCGACAAGGCCGCGCTCAAGCGGATCGGCAAGCCGGACGACATTGCCCCGGTCGTCGCATTCCTTGCCTCCGACGAAGGCCGCTGGATCACCGGACAGGTGATCGAGGCGAGCGGCGGGATGCATCTCGAATAGAAGCACAACGGCACCAAGGGAGAGCGACATGGGAACACTGGATGGCAAGGTAGCGGTTGTGCTGGGCGCTTCCGCGGCGGGCGGAACGGGCTGGGCGGTGGCCGAACATCTGGCGGCGGCAGGGGCAAAAGTGGTGGTTGCCGCGCGCCGGCGCGAACCGCTGGAGGAACTGGCGGCCAAGATCGGCGGGCTGGCCGTGCCCTGCGATGCGGGCAAGAAGGAGCAGGTCGCCGCGCTGGCGCAAGCTGCACATCAGGCGTTCGGCGGGATCGACATCGCGGTCAATTCCGCTGCCCGCCCGGTGATGGGCGATATCGCCACCTGCGCGATCGAACTGGTGCAGAAATCGCTCGACGTGAACTTCCTGGGCCATGTCAACTTCGTCCGCGAGATGGGCGCGATCATGCGCGACGATGGCTCGATCGTGCTGATCTCCACTTCCAGCGCCTCGCAGCCAGTGCCATATTTCTTCCCCTATGCCTGCGCCAAGGCGGCAACCGACTGCCTCGTGCGCTATGCCGCGCTGGAATACGGGCCGCGCGGGATCCGGGTGAACTCGATCCTGCCCGGCCCGATCAAGACCGATCTTGCCGCGCACATCTTCTCGGTGCCGGGCACGGAGGAAGTGTTCGAGCGCGAGATTGCGTTGCGCCGGGTCGGCGTGCCGGACGATTTCGGGCGAATCGTGGCGATGCTGGCCGGGCCGCATTACATCAGCGGGGTCAATATCCCTACCAGCGGCGGCATGCACCTGACCCGCTCCCCGCGCGAGGACGAGATGCCCGGAGAGGGCACGTTCCATTCGGATCGGAGTTAGGAGGGCGGATTGACATCAATTTGTCATGATCGGGCCCGCGCAATGGCGAATGGGCTTGAATCGCCCAAGCTTATGTGATTCTGTCCGCCTGTGAATGAGCCAACTCCTACCGTCCGCCTGACTCGCGACAAACTGACCCGCCGGGCCAGCATCGGCGTCCTGCTGACGCTGGGCGTGCTGGCGCTCGCCGGGCCGAGCGGGGTGATGGCCTGGGCCGAAAATCTCTCCCAGCTCGACCAGCGCAGGGCACAGATCGTCAAGCTGGAAGCGCAGCGGGACGAACTGCGCAATCGCGTTGGCCTGCTGGACCCGGATCATGCCGATCCTGACCTCGTCGGTGAGCTGCTGCGGAAGAATCTCAACGTCACCCATCCTGACGATGTGGTCATTGTCCTCGACCATTGAGCCGTCGCTGCGAGATTCTCCGCTCTCGCAAACTTTATCCAGGCTGCAAACGATCCTAACCGGCGTTGCCTCTGCGCGACGCTTGATCCACTATCGTTTTTCGAGTCAGGCGGATCGCGAATCCGTCGCCATGAAGGGAACGTAATCTTGGCCAAGCCCGCCGCCAGCAGCCGCAAGTCCAGGGCCGAACCGGTAGCCACCGTTGCGGACGAGAATTTCGCGCTGCGCAGCCTCCAGGATGCCCATGTCGCGGCGGGCCGCTTTCCGGCCAGCGAAGCCGAGATGATCGATTTCTACGAAAAGATGCTGCTGATTCGCCGGTTCGAGGAGAAGGCCGGGCAACTCTACGGACTCGGGTTGATCGGTGGGTTCTGCCATCTCTATATCGGTCAGGAAGCGGTTGCGGTCGGGCTGCAATCGGCGCTGCAAGCCGGCAAGGACAGCGTCATCACCGGCTATCGCGATCACGGCCACATGCTCGCCTACGGGATCGATCCCAAGACCATCATGGCCGAACTGACCGGGCGGCAGGCCGGCATAAGCCATGGCAAGGGCGGTTCGATGCACATGTTCTCGACCGACCACGCCTTCTACGGCGGGCACGGCATCGTCGGGGCGCAGGTTCCGCTCGGCGCCGGGCTGGCTTTTGCCCATAAATATCGCGAGGATGGCGGCATCTGCGTGGCCTATTTCGGTGACGGTGCCTCCAACCAGGGGCAGGTCTACGAAACCTACAACATGGCCAGCCTGTGGGGTCTGCCAATCGTGTTCGTGGTGGAGAACAACCAGTACGCCATGGGCACGGCCGTGCGTCGCAGCTCGGCAGAAACGCATTTCCACCGGCGTGGCACGGCTTTTCGCATTCCCGGCATGGCGGTGGACGGGATGGATGTGCTGGCGGTACGCGGCGCGGCGGAGATCGCGGTTGCCCATGTCCGTGGCGGCAATGGCCCGGTGCTGATGGAACTCAACACCTATCGTTATCGCGGCCACTCCATGTCCGACCCGGCGAAATACCGCACGCGCGAGGAAGTGCAGGACGTGCGCGAGCACAATGATCCGATCGACCGGCTGAAAGGCGATCTGATGGCGCTGGGCAAGAGCGAGGAAGCACTCAAGGACATCGACAAGCGCATCCGCGCCAAAGTGGCCGAAGCCGCTGACTTTGCCGAAAGCTCGCCCGAACCCGATCCGAAGGAACTCTACACCGACGTCCTGGTGGGAGAATACTGATGACGATCGAACTGAAGATGCCCGCGCTCTCCCCGACGATGGAGGAAGGGACGCTGGCCAGATGGCTGGTCCGCGAAGGCGATTCCGTCAGTGCTGGCGATATCTTAGCCGAGATCGAGACCGACAAGGCAACGATGGAATTCGAAGCGATCGACGAAGGCACTGTCGGCCGGATTCTCGTGCCAGAAGGGACCGAAGGGGTGAAGGTCGGCACGGTCATCGCCACGCTGGCGGGCGAGGATGAAAGGGAAGCGAGCGCTTCGGGGGCTGCCCCCGCACCGGGACCGGTCGCGACGGCGCCGGCTGAAGTGCCCCCCGCAGCCAGGCCTGCGCCCGCCCCTGCTCCGCGCGAGAAGGCGGCCGATCCCGTCATTCCTGCAGGCACCAACATGGCCACGGTCACCGTCCGCGAGGCATTGCGCGATGCCATGGCCGAGGAAATGCGGCGCGATCCCCGGGTGTTCGTGATGGGCGAGGAAGTGGCCGAATACCAGGGCGCCTACAAGGTCACGCAGGGGCTGCTGGAGGAATTCGGGCCCAAGCGGGTGATCGACACGCCGATCACCGAATATGGCTTTGCCGGCATCGGCACCGGCGCGGCAATGGGCGGCTTGCGCCCGATCGTCGAATTCATGACTTTCAACTTCGCGATGCAGGCGATCGACCATATCGTCAATTCCGCCGCCAAGACCAATTACATGTCTGGCGGGCAGATGCGCTGTCCGGTGGTGTTCCGTGGCCCCAACGGTGCCGCCACCCGCGTTGGCGCGCAGCACAGCCAGAACTATGCACCGTGGTATGCCCATGTTCCCGGGTTGATCGTGATCGCTCCCTATGACGCCTCCGACGCCAAAGGACTGCTCAAAGCCGCGATCCGCTGCGACGATCCGGTGGTCTTCCTCGAAAACGAACTCGTCTATGGCCGCAATTTCGAACTGCCCGAACTTGACGATCATGTCCTGCCGATCGGCAAGGCGCGGATCATGCGACCCGGTTCGGATGTGACGATCGTGTCCTATTCGATCGGTGTCGGCATGGCGCTGGAAGCGGCAGAGGTGCTGACGGGCGAGGGGATCGATGCCGAAGTGCTGGATCTGCGCACGCTGCGCCCACTTGACCGGGAAGCGATCCTCCAGAGTCTGGCCAGGACCAACCGCCTGGTAATCGCGGAAGAGGCCTGGCCGCAGTGTTCGATCGCCAGCGAGGTGCAAGCGATCTGCATGGAGGACGGCTTCGATTATCTCGATGCCCCGGTGCTGCGGGTGTGCAACGAAGACGTGCCGTTGCCCTATGCTGCCAATCTCGAAAAGATCGCCCTGATCAACGCCTCCCGGATAGCCGAGGCGGTGCGCAGGGTGTGCTATCGTTAGGCTGGTTCAGAACGCGTTGTACTGATCGCAGGTTGCGATTTCGTCCGGAGCGGCGGTGTCCCGCTGGTAGATCTGGGTTAGATCGCGATTGTCGCGGACGTTGAACGCGGCGGTGGCGTTCAGCGTATCGGCGTAAGAGAAGACCTGGCCGATCAGCGGCTTGTAGTCATAGGATATCTCCACGAAGATCACCGCTTCACCTTCGAGTGCATAGACCTCTTCGCCCGGAAGCCCCATGCCATCAAGACTACCGTCCAGCCCGTCACCTTCTGCGCCATAGGACGAATCATGGTGCTTGAGCCCCATGCAGCGCTGCCAGTGGATATATTGCTGGTCACCGCTGTCGGGCACCACTTCGAGGCTGCTGACGATCACTCTGCCACGGTGATAGAGGTCGATTGCCCGGCCCGCCTGGATGTTCGAACCGAGCAGCACATCATTGATGTCGCTTTCATAGATCCGGCGATTTTCGAGCGTTGAAATGTCGCCGATCCGCGAGGCGTTGTCGGCGATGTGGATCGCGGTCTGGCTGACCTGCATCTGGGTGATGGCCAGATTGGCGGTTTCAATGCCGCCCAGGCCAACGCCAAACAAAAACGGTGCGGAGAGCGCGAACTCGGTCATTGCCACACCCGAGCGGCAGTCGCGCAACCGGGCCAACAGGCCGGAGGCAAGCCGCCTCGTCATGTGCAATTTCCCACGGTTGCGAGTGATTGCTGCAAACCATAGGGCTGGTTGCGCAGCACCGTTTCCGCGCTGGTCGAAACCACTGACGGCAGTCCGATCATCCGGGCTAGCGGGAAAGCGCGGTCGTACTGGACGGTCACCGTGTAAAGCACTGCGTCGCGTGCGCCGCCGACCCTAGCTAGTGACGACGAAGATCGGGCGGGTGTAGCTCAGCATCGGGCTGTGCAGGCCGAAGGTTTCCAGCACGGTCGGCACCTGGTAGTCCAGGGTCAGCCTGATCTGGCGTGCACCGACGATGCGCTGGTCGGCTTCGTCCTGCACCCTGACGTTCAGATTGTTAGCGCTGAGCAGATAGGTGTTGGATGTGGCTCGTGCCATGGCAAAATTGCGCAACTGGGTGTTCGTCAGCCGGTTGTCGGTCTGATATTGCACGGCAGCATAGCGGGCGACATCGGCCGAAGCGCTGCGGATTGCATTATAAGCCTGCAAGGCGATGCCGATCTGAAACACCGCCAGCAGCATCGCGATGAACATTGAGCCGAGCATGGCGAATTCCACTGCGACGGATCCCGCCGGGTCGCGCCTGAGCCTGCGCAGGAGTGTGGTCAAACCCATCAGGAAACCTGCACCGTCCGCTCAACGTTGTAATGGACCGGGCCGCCGATGCCGAGATGGCTCCATTGTGGCGTGATGGTGTCCCTCATCAGGATCCGGATATAATTGGTCCGGGTAGTGGCATCGGCGCAGGAATCGGCCGTCGGGACGTAATCGGCATCGGTACCGCAACGGAAGACCTTGGTCAGCGTCACGTCGGCATCGGGCAGGCCGCTCGAAGCCTCGATGATGTCCTCGATCGTGTTGATCTGGGTGTCGGTGGTGGGCATTGCCGCCAGCACGATCGAGCTGGCCTCCGCCGCCGCGCTCTGCAACTCGCTCTGGCGCGC
This sequence comes from Erythrobacteraceae bacterium, assembly GCA_947479055.1. Lineage (GTDB taxonomy): Bacteria > Pseudomonadota > Alphaproteobacteria > Sphingomonadales > Sphingomonadaceae > CANJYE01. The sequence goes on along the minus strand of CANJYE010000005.1, from coordinate 36,067 downwards.
AACCATGCGGCTCGCCTCGAACGCGCCAATGCTCAGCAGGATCAGGACCGGGGCAACGATGGCGGTTTCGATCACCATCGTCCCTTTCCGGTCTGCCCGGATGGCGGCAAGGGCACTGCGCAGCCTGATCATGACACCAGCCTGACCCTGGATGCGGTGGTCGCCACGGTGGTATCCTCGGTCGAGCCGGCCGGGCAGAAGGTCGACATGTTCGCATCGCCGGTGATGTAGATCGTGTTCGCCACAACCATCAGGCACTGGCTGGTGACCGAGGCCGTGCCGGAGAAGGTCAGCCCGCTGGCGGGCAGATAGACCGTTCCGTTGAGCACGGTCGATGCATTGCCGTTGATGATGTTGTGGGTATCGCCCGAGGAATTGCGGTCTTCGAAAATCAGCATCCCCTGGAGCTTCTGCGCAACGGTCGAACTGACGCCCTGCGCCATCAGTTCCGAAGCGGTCATCGCGGTCAGGTTGATATTGGCGCCGCCGTTGATCCGGATGCCGGCCCCGTTCTTGAGCACGAACATCACGCCAGAACCGCTGACGACATACTGCGCATTGATGTTCAGCACACCGCCGTTGATGACATAGATGCCGGGCGCGAACACGGTCGAGCAGGCAATGTCGATCCCGCTGTAGGTACCCGGGAAGGTATTGGCCTGATCCGGCGCGGTCGTGCTGGTGGTGTTGGAATAGGTGGTTGCGGTGACGGTGGTCTTCTTTTCCCAGACCGTATTCTTGGCGCTGCCGTTGACTGCCGTCCATTCCACGGTGGTGGTGTAGACGGTCCCGTCGATCGTTTCGTTGGAAACGATGGTGTAGGTTTGCGACGTTGTCGAGGTGGTCGGGTTTATCGCCTTGTTATAGTTGGTTGCAACGGCGGTCGCGTAATCCGCACCCTTCCAGTAGGTGTAGGAAGTGGTAGCCGTATCGGCCACATTGGCGCGGGTGGTCTTGGCACCCTTGACGCAGCTATAGGTACGGGAGACCTGGGCCGAAGGGGGATTGGGCGGGTTCAATTCCGCGAACGGATCATAAAGCCCGTCGAGATGGGCCATGACGATATCGTCGGTATTTTCCTCCAGCCATGGGTCAATGCCGCCGGCGGCCAGGATCCAGCCTGCGTCAATGTCAGGACTGCCGTTGACGATGATCGCCTCTTCGGAATCCGAAAGGGCGGCAATACCGCAGCTGGCGGTCAGCACTGAACTGCCGCCGATGGTGATTGCACCATCGTCGTCGGGATCGGTCGCGACCAGGCAGCTGGTGAAGGTCCAGCCTGCCTCGAAGCTGGCCTGCGCGAAGACCGAAACGGTCGTGGCATGGCCGGTCAGCAGGCCAGAGAAGGGCAGCTGCTTGGTAGCAGAGGCGGAAACGATCACGCTGTTGTCCGCGCCCGCGGCATAATTGGAGAGGGCCACATACGGGCGGGTAGAAAAGCCTTCGGTGGTCGAGATGTTGCTGGCGAACTCCTGCCGCGCGCGCTCCACGAAGGTATCCTTGGTCGCATCCTTGGATCGGGCCCAGGCACCGGCAACTGCCGCCTGATCCACCGCATATTGCATCTCGCGCTTCCACATGTACCACTGGGCGGTATCGACCGCGAAGCCGGTCCCGCCGATCAGCGCGGGCAGGCCGAGCGCGACGATCATCGTCGCATTTCCGCTCTTGTGCGAGCAGAGCCGTGATAGCAGTTTTCGAAACGGGCCGAACATGAGCGTATCCGCGAATGGCATATGGAAACCTCACGGCAATAAACCGAGTGGGTAAGCTTACATTGAAGGGTCGAGGTTAATGGCCGGTTACGGCAGCGGTGCTGAATCCGCAGAAATGCTGGAAATCTTGCTGGACGGACTGCCTTCGGCCCAGCGGGTGGCGCTGGGTTATGCCGACCGGGGCACGAATCGGCTCGCGCTCGGCCTGTTCGCGCTTGATGCGCATTGCGCCCGACTGCTCCGCCAGTCCCGCGAGCCGATGCTGGCCCAGATGCGTCTTGCATGGTGGCGGGAAACACTCGCGCAGGCCCCCGAAGCGCGGCCAGCGGGCGATCCCCTGCTCGAACTGCTGGCGCGCTGGGCGGGCGAGGAACCGGCGCTGGTGGGAATGGTGGAGGGCTGGGAGCATCTGCTGGGCGCGGCGCCACTCGGGATGGCCGACTTCGCGCGCTTTGGCGATGGCCGGGCCGGGGTTTTCGCCGCACTCGCCCGCTTGCTGGGGATGCCGGAAGCGGGCGACCACGCGCTTCGGGCCGGACGGCGCTGGGCGCTGGCGGATCTGGCCAACCATCTGGCCGACGGGCAGGAACGGCAGACGGTGCTCGAACTAGCAGCTGGAATGGCGGCCGATCGGATCCCCATGCCGCGCAGGCTGCGTTGGCTAACGGTGCTCGATGGCCTGGCCCGGCGCAGCCTGACCCGCTGTGGCGCGCCGCTGCTGGCCGACCGGATGAGCGCGCTTGTCGCGCTACGGCTTGGCATGATCGGACGATAGTCTATCTGGGGCGTCGGATCGTTGGGATGGGGAATGGAATGAACCGCTTGTTGCTCGGGGCTTTTGGTGCGCTGGTGCTGGTCGGCGTCGGCCTGTTCTGGTGGCAGGGCAGGGCCGAAGTCGAACAGGGTGCGCCGCCGCCGGCGCCTGCACCGGCTGTCCTTCCCGCCGAGATTCCGGCCGTCGATACCGCCGGGCAGGAAGGCCCTGAGCCCCCAGAGGCGAGCGACCTGACCGAAGAGCAGCAACGGTTCTTCCGCTATGACCGCAACCGCGACCTTCGGATCACCCGCAATGAAATGCTGGCAAGCCGCACCGAGGCCTTCCGCAAGCTCGACATCGACGGCAACAATCTGCTGACGTTCGAGGAATGGGCGGTCGCCACTTCCAACCGCTTCAAGGCAGCTGACCGCGACGGCAATCTCGAACTGACCCAGCCGGAATTCGCCACCACCCGGCCCAATCCGCCTGCAAAGCCATCCTGCCGCTGCTGATCAGGCAGAAACGGTCTCGCTTGCCGCCAGCCATGCGCCAAAATCGGCCTTACCACGGGCGGTATAGGCTTCCTTGCGCTGCTTCTTCTTCACTTCGGGCAATGGCGGGAACAGCCCGAAATTGACATTCATCGGCTGGTAGGTCTCGGCCTCGGCATCGCCGGTGATATGGGCCAGCAGCGCGCCCATTGCGCTGGTGCGGGGAGGGGAGGCCCATACCCGTCCGCCCAGTTCCGCCGCAGCCATCAAACCGGCCAGCAGCCCTACCGCGCTGCTTTCGACATAACCTTCGCAGCCTGTGATTTGCCCGGAAAAGCGGATGTGCGGAGCCTGCTTCAGCCGCAACTGGCGATCCAGCACCAGCGGCGCGTTGAGGAAGGTGTTGCGGTGCAGCCCGCCCAGCCGCGCGAATTCGGCATTTTCTAGCCCGGGAATGGTGCGGAACAGGCGGGTCTGTTCGCCATGCTTGAGCTTGGTCTGGAAGCCGACCATATTCCACAGCGTGCCCAGCTTGTTGTCCTGCCGCAACTGCACCACCGCATAGGGCCAGCGCCCTTTGGGAAATTCCGGAGAGGAATCGCGCGGATTGTCTAGCCCGACCGGCTTCATCGGCCCGAATCGCAGGGTGTCCTCGCCGCGCTGGGCCATCACCTCGATCGGCATGCACCCATCGAAATAGGGGGTGTTGGCTTCCCATTGCTTGAAAGACACCTTTTCGCCATCGAGCAGACCCTGGCGGAAGGCGATGTATTGGTCCCGGTTCATCGGGCAGTTGATATAATCCTTGCCGTCGCCATCCGGGCCGGAACCCTTGTCCCAGCGAGAGGCCATCCAGGCGATCTCCATGTCGATCGAATCGCGATGGACAATCGGCGCGATCGCATCGAAGAAGGCCAGTGCTTCCTCACCCGTGGCGCGGCCGATGCTTTCGGCGAGCGTGGCGGCGGTGAGCGGGCCGGTGGCGACGATGGTCAGCCCGGCATCGGGCAACTGGTCGATCCGCTCGCGCACGATGGTAAGATTCGGCAGGGAGGCAAGCTGCCGCTCGATTTCGGCGGAGAACACGTCGCGGTCTACCGCCAGCGCCGAGCCGGCCGGAACCTGCGCCTTGGCAGCGGCGGCCATCACCAGTGAATCGAGGCGGCGCATTTCGTGATGGAGCAGGCCCACTGCGTTGCGTTCATCATCGTCGGAGCGGAAGCTGTTGGAGCAGACCAGTTCGGCCAGCGCTTCCGTCTGGTGGGCTTCAGTGCTGCCGCCGCCACCGCGCATTTCGGACAGCCGCACCGAAAATCCGCGCCGGGCCAGCTGCCAGGCCGCTTCGCTGCCGGCCAGCCCGCCACCGATGATGTGAATGTCGTAAGCCATGGTTGCGCGCTTGCGCTGGCGGGGGGATCGGGTCAAGTACCGCGGCGAGGAGGAACACCCATGCCCAAACGCGCGCTGGTGCAACGCAGGCCCTGGCTGCTGGTGAGCATCCTTGCGGCCATCGCCTATTACGCCTTGCGCGATGCGCCGGTTGGCGGGCTCTACCTGATCGGGATCAAGGGCGCGGCGGTGGGCATGCTGGCGGTCTATGCCCTGCTGCGCCACGCGAGGCGCGACGCGACAATCCTGACGGTGGCGCTGGCGCTGGCGGCGTGTGGCGACGTGATGGCCGAGCTGGACGATATCTGGGCCGACGCCCTGTTCCTCGCCAGCCATCTGGTGGCGCTGGCGCTCTATCTTCACAACCGGCGGGATCAGCCGAGTGGAAGCCAGCGGGCAGCCGGGCTCGCATTGCTGCTGATGACGCCTGCGATTGCCTATACTCTGGCAGCCATTCGCCCGGATGCCAGCCATGTTGCGCTTTACGCGCTGGCGCTCGGTGCGATGGCGGGCGCTGCCTGGACCAGCCGCTTTCCGCGCTACCGGGTCGGTATCGACGCGCTGCTGCTGGTGACAGCGAAGCTCCTGCTGATCGCCGGGAACGGGCCGCTGTTACGCAGCGCGTTTCCCGACCTCGCCATCTGGCCGCTTTATTATGCAGGCCAGTTGCTGATCTGCACCGGGGTGATCCAGACGCTCAGGCGCGATCATCAGGCCTGAGAGTCTGGTCGGCTACTTCTTCTTCGGCAGCGCGAAGGCCAGGACATAATCCCCGGTCGGCGATTGCAGCAGGCCGGAACCGCCAGCCGATATGACCACGAACTGGCGCCCGCTCTTGCCCGAGACATAGGTCATCGGGGTGGCAAGGCCAGCGGTCGGGGCCTGATAGCGCCACAGCTCCGCGCCCGACTTCGTGTCGATCGCCCGCACATACCGGTCGATCGCCGCGCCGATGAAGGTCACCCCGCCGCCGGTGGCGACCGAGCCGCCGATGTTGAACACGCCGGGTACCGCGATGCCCATCGGTGCGTGGTCGGATGATGTGCCCAAGGGTTTGTTCCACAGGAACTTGCGGGTCTTGAGGTCAATCGCGGCGATCCGCCCCCACGGCGGTGCGGTGCAGGGCAGGCCGAGCGCGGAAAGGAACGGCGGCGATTCCACTCCGAACGGCGTCCCTTCCTGCGGCACGAAGCCGGGGTGGAAGCCCTCCATCTTCATCCGCTTGTCCGCTTCCGCCCGGGGGACCAGCCTGGTGGTGATCGGCATGAACGAGGCGTTGGCGATGAGGACCTGCCGTTGCGGATCGATTGACACGCTGCCCCAGTTGAGGATGCCGAAATTGCCCGGAAATTGCAGCGATCCCTTCAGCGAAGGCGGCGTGAACGGGCCGCGATAGTCCAGCTGGCGGAACTTGATCCGGCACAGCATCTGGTCGATCGCGGTCGCGCCCCACATGCTGGCCTCGGTGAATTTCGGCGGGATCAGGTTGGGCACGCCCGTTTGCGCAGGCTGGGTGAGCGAATAATGCTCCCCCTTGATCGAGCCCTGCGGTACCGGTCGTTCCTCCACCGGCAGCAGTGGCTTGCCGGTGCGGCGGTCGAGGAAGAAGATGTAGCCCTGCTTGGTCGGCTGGGCGAGCGCGGGCACGGTGGAACCGTCCGCGAGCGGCCAGTCGAACAGCACCGGCTGGGCCGGAATGTCGAGATCGAAGATGTCGTGATGCACCGTCTGGAAATTCCAGCGCCGCTGCCCGGTGGCGAGGTCGAGCGCGATGACCGAACTGTTGTAGCGATCCGACAGGGCGGTGCGGTGCATGCCGACATAGTCGGGGGTCGAATTGCCGGTCGGCACATAGACCATGCCGAGCGCCGGATCGACGCTCATCACCGACCAGCTGTTGGGCGTGTCGCGGCGGAAGGTCTGTCCGCTGGCAAGCGCTTCGTTCTCGTTTTCCTTGCCCGGATCCCAGGCCCAGCGCTGCGCGCCGGTGAGCGCATCGAAGGCACGGATGACGCCGCCGGGGGCATCGGCAGTCAGCCCGTCGAGCACGAAGCCGTTCACCACGATGACGCCATTGGCCACCACCGGCGGCGAAGTGATCGAATATTGCCCGGGAATGATCTTTCCGAGCCCGGCGGCGAGATCGACAGTGCCGTCGATGCCGAAGCCCGCGCAAGGCTTGCCGGTATCGGCGTCGAGCGCGATCAGCCGGGCATCGAGCGTGCCGGTTATGATCCGGCGCGGGCATTCCTTCGTGCCCACCGGGGCTTCAAAATAGGACACGCCCCGGCAGTTGAGCAGCACGGTCTTGGTGATGTCGATCTTCGGATCGTGGGTCCAGCGGACCTTGCCGGTTTCCGCGTCGAGCGCGATCACCCGGTTCCGGCCAGAGCAGAGATAGACCGTGTCGCCGACCTTGAGCGGAGTGGCCTGAAAGGCGGGGGAAACTTTTTCGCCGGGGCGGACGCCGTCGCCGGTGCGATAGCTCCACGCCAGCTCCAACCCGCCAACATTGGCCGGGGTCAGTTGTGCGGCGGGCGAAAAGCGGCTGCCGCCGGGGTTCTGGCCATAGGCGGTCCAGTCAGTGCCTTCGGCCTGGGCCAGAGCGGCCAGCGGAGCGGTGCCACCACTTACCTCGGGCAGGCTGCGCAGGCCGACCAGCGCAATCACGGCGGCGACCACGGCAATGGCGGAGGGAACGAGCGCGGTGCGCGTGCCCTGCCGCCGGGCGATGTCATGAAGGATGAGCACCACGGCCAACACCAGTGGCCCGGCCACGCGCGGCATCAGTTGCCAGAAATCCAGCCCGACTTCCCACAATGCCCATGCGATCGTGCCTGCCAGAACCAGCAGGAACAGACCGAGGCCGCTGCGTCCGCTCAGGTAACGGTAACCGACAACGAAGGTAGCCACCCCGGCGACGACATAATAGGGCGAGCCGCCCAGGGTCGCCAGATAGCCGCCGCCAATGGCCAGCACTGCACCCAGCAGGACGAGTACCAGCCCGGCCAGCTTCGCACCCCAACCCGCGCGTTCACTTGCTCGCGTCATCATCCCCTCCATCGGCCTTTGCGGCCCTGTCCTTTGCAGACCTTGCTTCTCGGGCGAAGGGTGTCAGCCTTCTCCGCCCGTTTCGTCGGCATCGGTCCCGTCCGCTGCCGCCGTGTCTTCCACGTCTTCCTGTTCGTCGATCCGCACCGCGCTGACGACATGTTCGTCATCGGCCACATCGAACAGCTTCACGCCGGCGCTGCCCCGGCCGATAACACGCAGGCTGTCCAGCCCGATGCGGATCAGCTTGGCCTGGTCGGTCACCAGCATCAGCTGGTCCGCCTGGGTCACTGCGAAGCTGGCCACGACCGGGCCGTTGCGTTCTATATTATCGATATTGACGATGCCCTGGCCGCCCCGACCGGTGCGGCGGTATTCATAGGCGGATGACAGCTTGCCATAGCCATTGGCGCAGACCGTAAGGATAAACTGTTCGCGCGCGGCCATTTCGTCGTAACGCGTGGGATCAAGTTCGCATTCGCCCTCGCGCTCGCCCTTCCAGGGTGCGAATTTGAGGTATTGCTCGCGCTCTTCCTGGCTGGTGCCAACGCGGTGGAGGATCGAGAGCGAGATCACCTCGTCGCCGCCCTTCAGCGCCATGCCGCGCACGCCGGTGGATGTCCGGCTCTGGAATTCGCGGACATCGTCGGCGGCGAAGCGGATCGCCTTGCCCTGGCGCGAGGCGAGCAGGACATCATCGCCCGAATCGAGCACGGCGACCCCAATCAGCCGGTCGTCAGAGCCTTCCTCGAACCGCATCGCGAATTTGCCGTTGGTCGGGATATTGGCGAATGCATCCATGCTGTTGCGACGGACATTGCCCATGGCGGTGGCGAAAACCACGTTGAGCGCGCCCCAGGTGCCCTCGTCTTCCGGCAGGGGCAGGACGGCGGCAATGGTTTCGCCCTGATCGAGCGCGGGCAACAGATTGACGATCGGCCTTCCGCGCGTGGCCGGGCCGCCTTCGGGCAGTCGCCAGACCTTGAGGCGATAGACCTTGCCGGCGGTGGAGAAGAACAGCACCGGATTGTGAGTGCTGGTCACGAACATCTCGCTGACGGCATCCTCTTCCTTGGTGGCCATTCCGGCGCGGCCCTTGCCGCCCCGGTTCTGCGCGCGGAAAGTGGAAAGCGGGGTGCGCTTGATATAGCCATCAAGTGTGACCGTGACGACCATGTCGGTCCGTTCGATCAGATCTTCGTCTTCCAGCCCGTCCCACGCGGCGGTGATCTCGGACAGGCGCGGTGTGGCAAAATTTGCACGGATTTCGAGCAATTCGGCCCGCATCACGGCATAGAGCTTGACCCGGTCGGCCAGGATCGCGAGCAGTTCCTCGATCGCGATCGACAGCTCCTTCAGTTCGTCGCCGATCTCGTCCCGGCCCAGCGCGGTCAGGCGGTGCAGTCGCAGGTCGAGGATCGCCTTCACTTGCGCTTCGGACAGCTTGTAGCTCGACTCGCCGCCATCGATCTCGTGCTCGATCGCTTCGACCAGCCGGATATACTGCGCAATCTCCCCAATCGGCCATTCGCGCGCCAGCAGTTTCTGGCGGGCCTCGGCCGGATTGGACGCCCCGCGAATGATCGCGACCACGGTGTCCATGTTGGTCACTGCCACCACCAGCCCGAGCAAGATATGCGCCCGGTCGCGCGCCTTGTTCAGCTCGAACTTGGTGCGGCGAGTGATCACTTCCTCGCGGAACTGGATGAAGGCGGCGATGATGTCGCGCAGCGCCAGCGTTTCCGGGCGGCCGCCACGGATCGCCAGCATGTTGGCTGGGAAGCTCGACTGGGCCGGGGTGTGGCGCCACAGCTGGTTCAGCACCACTTCGGGCGTCGCATCGCGCTTGAGGTCGATGACCACGCGCACGCCTTCGCGGTTGGATTCGTCGCGGATGTCGGAAACGCCTTCGATCCGCTTGTCCTTGGCGGCTTCGGCGATCTTTTCAACCAGGCCGTTCTTGCCAAGCTGATAGGGCATCGAGGTCAGCACGATCGACCGGCGATCCCCGCGCCCTTCCTCGATTGTGTGGCGGCAACGCTGGAGAATCGAACCGCGCCCGGTGAGATAGGCCGAACGGGCCCCGTGCGATCCCAGGATCAGCGGCGCGGTCGGAAAATCGGGGCCGGGGATGATTCCGAACAATTCCTCGGTGGTGATCGCGGGATTATCCATGAAGGCAAGGCAACCGTCGATCACTTCGCCCAGATTGTGCGGCGGGATGTTGGTGGCCATGCCGACCGCGATGCCGCCCGCTCCATTGACCAGCAGGTTGGGGAATCGGGCAGGCAGGACCTGCGGTTCCTTCCGGGAACCATCGTAATTGTCCTGGAAGTTGACCGTATCCTTGTCGAGATCGTCCAGCAGGCTGTTGGCGACCTTGGCGAGGCGCGCTTCGGTGTAGCGCATCGAGGCCGGCGGATCGGGGTCCATCGACCCGAAATTGCCCTGACCGTCAATAAGCGGCAGCCGCATCGACCAGTCCTGCGTCATCCGCGCCAGTGCGTCATAGATCGCGCTGTCACCATGCGGGTGATAATTGCCCATCACGTCGCCGACGATCTTGGCCGATTTGCGATAGGGCCGACCGGCAACGAAGCCGCCTTCCTGGCTGGCGAACAGAATGCGGCGATGCACCGGCTTCAATCCGTCGCGCACGTCGGGCAGGGCGCGGCTCACGATCACGCTCATTGCGTAATCGAGATAGCTCGCCTTCATTTCATCGACGATGTCGATTCGTTCGATTTCCGGGCCGGAGGGCGGGGTTTCGGGATCAAAGCTGCCGGTAACGTCGTTCACGTCCTGAGGGGTCTTTCCATGCTTTTTCTTGTGTCGGACGGGGTTAGGGCAAAGTGGTGGGCAAGGCCAGCAAACCCGCTTCGCCCGCGCGCTTTTTCCACATATGACGGTGCGGCTCGACGATCCGGGTGAATGCTGCGCTACGAGACCATTCAATCGCGGTTCACAGGACGGATTGTAGCAAGCTTGCAGTTGCCAAGAAGGCTGTTTCTATGCAGTAGCACCGGCAAAAGGACTCATCCGGCCCGTCCCAGGGGCCCGTTTAGGAGAAGATGCATGCGGGGTATGTTCCGGTTCAAGTCGAACAGCGCATTGGCCATGGCCGTGGCCGCAGGGCTTGCCATTTCCGGTTTCGGAATGAGCGCGATCCCGGCTGAAGCGAAGAGCAGTGGCGGCACCAATTCCAAGGAATTCGTCGCAGCGGCCATGCCGTTGCAGAAGAAGGTCGACGAAATCGAGAAGCTGAAGGCCGATCCGGCCAAGCTCGCCGCCGGTGCCACTGAAGCGATGCCGATGGCCGATGCCGCCGCTGCCGCCGCCAAGACCCCGCAGGACATGCTGCTGGCTGGCCAGTTCTTCGTGACGCTGGGTGGCTACAATGGCGACATGGCCGCCCGCCAGCGCGGCGCGCAGATGATGATCGACAGCGGCCGGATCGATGCCGCGCAGCTGCCGCAGTTCCAGTTTTACCTCGGCAATTTTGCCTATGCCTCGAAGGACTACATGACCGCCGCCAAGGCGCTCAAGACGTCGTCCGACCTCGGCTTCCAGCATGAGCAGCTCCTGCCGCTTATGATGCAGGCCTATGGCGCTGCCAACATGGCGCAGGAAGGTCTCACCGCCGCCAAGCAGACCATCGCGTCGCGCAAGGCCGCTGGTCTCGCCATCCCGGAGGACTGGATCAGCCGTGCCCAGGTTGTCGCCTACAAGGCCAAGCTCGCCCCGGAAGCGATCTTCTTCTCCACTATGCTGGTCGAAGAGCATCCCAGCAATTTCAACTGGCTGGCTGCTACCCAGATGATCCGGACCTTCGCCGGGCTCGATCCGCAGGCCACGCTCGACCTGTTCCGGCTGATGGACCGCTCCGGCGCGCTCGACAATGATGCGCAATATGTCCAGGGCGAGTACAAGGAGTATATCGAGACCGCGGACCCCCGCAAGAATCCGGGCGAAGTCGCCTCGCTGATCAGCCGGGCCGCCGCCAAGGGCAAGCTGAAGACAACCGACGCCTGGGTCAACGACGCCAACACCAACGCCACTTCGCGCATTGCGGCGGACAAGGCCTCGATCCCCGCACTGGTCAAGGAAGCCAGGGGCGCCGCCGACGGCAAGACGGCGCTGCTCGCCGCTGACGTTTCGTTGAATTATGACATGTTCGACCAGGCCGAAGAAATGTACAAGCTGGCGCTGGCCAAGGGCGGGATCGACGCGAATGTCGCGCAGACCCGACTGGGCATCGCCGACTACGGCCTCGGCAAGAATGCGGAGGCCAACGACGCCTTTGCAAAGGTGACCGGCCCGCGCCTCACAGTTGCCAAGCTCTGGCAGGCGCTGATCGCCACGAAGACTGCTGCGGCGGCCACTCCGGCCGGCTGAGAGCAGGCACGCTGGGATCAAGGAAAGGGCGGCAAGTAACTGCCGCCCTTTTCATTTGCACCCGTCTCGCGCTCCAGCCGCTAGCGCGAAGTCAGATCACCGGCGAAAATTCTCCGGTCGCCTCGTCAAGTATGTGGAGAATTCCGTCCGATATGGCGAAGAAGGCGCCGCGCAGTGTCAGTTCGCCCTCACGCTCCTTCCTGCGGACGCAGGGAAATGTCCTCAGGTTGGCAAGGCTGGCGCGCACGCCAGCCAGTTCCATTGCCCGCTCTGCCGCGTGGCCATGCGTTCCGTGCTGTGAGACCACTTCCATCCGGACCTCGTCCAGCATCCCAATCCAGTCCGCGATGAAGCCGCCTTCTCCGGGTTCGCTGCCGTGCAGTTCCTGGGTGAGAGCAACCCTGCAGCCGCCACAAAACCCGTGACCCATAACCAGAATCTGCTCAACCTCCAGCACCTGGACGGCAAATTCGAGCGCCGCGGAAACACCATGGTGGCCGGGCGATGTCTCGAACGGAGGAACCATCGCCGCGACGTTGCGGACCACAAATATCTGCCCGGGATCGACATCGAATATCTGGGAAGGATCGACCCTGCTATCCGAACACGCAATCACCATTGTGCCTGGCTTCTGGCCATCATTCAGAGCAGCCCAACGTTCACGCTTCGGGGTCCAGCCGGTGTCGCGAAAGCGCTGGTAGCCGGCAATCAGGCGGTCAAGTTCAGTGCTGGATGGGCTCGTCATGGGTCGCTCCATGCCTTGCTCCATTGTCACTGGCAAGAGGGCAGTTTTGCTCCTAAGTGGGCCGCATGAACGACCTGTCACCCGAAGGCGCGAACCCTCGCCAGCGCAAGCCGGACTGGATCCGGGTCAAGGCCCCGGTCAGCAAGGGCTACAACGACACCCGCAAGCTGATGCGCGACCTGCGGCTGAACACCGTGTGCGAGGAAGCGGCCTGCCCCAACATCGGGGAATGCTGGACCAAGAAGCACGCCACGGTGATGATCCTGGGCGATGTCTGCACCCGGGCCTGCGCTTTCTGCAACGTCAAGACCGGGATGCCGCGCGCGGTTGATCCGCTGGAACCGGACCATGTCGCCAGCGCCGCCGCGCAACTGGGGCTCGAACATATCGTCATCACCTCGGTCGATCGCGACGATCTGCCCGATGGCGGGGCGGGGCAGTTCGTCAAGGTGATCGAGGCGCTGCGGCGCACCGCGCCGACTACCACCATCGAGATTCTTACTCCCGATTTCCGTGGCAAGATGCGCGAAGCAGTGGAATCGATCGTTGCCGCCGGACCGGATGTCTACAACCACAATCTCGAAACCGTGCCCCGGCTCTATCCCACCATCCGCCCCGGTGCTCGCTATTACGCCTCGTTGCGACTGCTGGAGGAAGTGAAGCGGCACGATCCGCTGATCTTCACCAAGTCCGGGATCATGCTGGGGCTGGGCGAACAGCGGCTCGAAGTTCATCAGGTGATGGATGACATGCGCTGTGCCGGGGTCGATTTCCTCACCATGGGCCAGTACCTCCAGCCCACGCCGAAGCATGCGCGGGTCGAAGAATTCGTGACGCCGCAGGCGTTCGGGGCTTATGGCGCGATTGCCCGGGCCAAGGGCTTTCTGCAGGTCGCGGCCAGTCCGCTGACCCGTTCGAGCTACCACGCCGGTGAGGATTTTCAGGCGATGCGCGCGGCGCGGCAGGCAAAGCTGGACAAGCAGGCCGTCTGATGCCCGGAATTCGCGAAGTCCGGCGCTTGCCCTACAGTACCGAGCAGATGTTCGATCTGGTCGCTGATGTCGCCCATTACAGCGAGTTCCTGCCCTGGGTGATCGCCACCCGCATCCGTTCTGATGACGGACACGAGATGGTGGCCGACATGCTGGTCGGCTTCAAGGCCATCCGCGAGAAATTCACCTCGCGCGTGGCCAAGGTCAGGCCGGGCGAGATCAGGGTCCATTATGTCGATGGGCCATTGCGCGATCTCGACAATGTCTGGCGGTTCGTGCCGCTGGCGGACGGCGGCTGCGAGATCGATTTCAGTGTCGATTTCACATTCCGCAACGCCATGTTCGAAAAGCTGGCCGGTCAATATTTCGACCGCGCCTTTCGCAAGATGGTCAACGCCTTCGAGGAGCGCGCCGACGTTCTTTACGGCAGCAGGAGCTCCAGCGCGACGAGCGTCGCCTGACGGCGCACGTCGCCGCGCCCGGTGACGTCGAAATTGCGCAATTCGGCTTCGGGATCGCTCCCGTCCTCGCCACGACGGGCCCGCGCGAACACGACGGTGCCGACCGGCTTCTGCTCCGTCCCGCCATCGGGACCGGCGACGCCGCTGATCGCCACAGCCACATCGGCGTTGCTGCGCTTGAGCGCGCCTTGCGCCATCGCCCAGACGCAGGCGATCGAAACCGCTCCGAACGTCTCGATGATGTCGGATGCGACGCCCAGCAGTTCCTGCTTCGCTTCGTTGGAATAGGTCACGAACCCCCGGTCGAGAACAGCAGAGGAACCGGGAATCTCGGTCAGCGCGGCAGCGACGAGGCCGCCAGTGCAGCTTTCCGCGAGCGCCAGCTTGCGCCCGGCGGCGACATTTTCTTCGATCACGCGCCGGGCCAGCGCAACAATATCGTCAGGGAGAATGGAATCGGTCACAGGAAAATCTTTGTATAAAAAGGGTTCGGGCGATTTCAATTGCGCAGGAGCACGGTCGCCACGGCCTGTGCGGCGATGCCTTCGCCCCTGCCGGTCAGGCCGAGCCGCTCGGTGGTGGTCGCCTTGACGCTTACCGCGCCGATGTCAACCGCCATGATCGCGGCCAGCCGGGCGCGCATCGCCTCGCGATGGGGGCCGATTTTGGGGGCTTCGCAGATGATCGTCACATCGACATTGCCCACCCGGTAGCCCGCCGCATCGACCTGCGCGACGGCATGGGCGAGGAAGCGGTCGGACGAAGCCCCGCGCCATTGCGGGTCGCTTGGCGGAAAATGGCTGCCGATATCGCCCTGGCCTACCGCGCCGAGCAGTGCATCGACCAGCGCGTGGATCGCGACATCGGCATCGCTGTGGCCCGACAGGCCCCGGTGGTGCTCGATCTTCACTCCGCACAGCCACAATTCCTCGCCATCAACAAGGCGATGGACATCGAAGCCGCTGCCGGTCCGGACCGGAATGGTCTCACCCATGAAATCCTCCGCGAAGGTCAGCTTGCGCAATCTCTCGTCACCCTCGACCAGTGCCACGGCGAGGCCGGCGGCGCGGGCGACCTGGGCATCGTCACCGGCATTGGTTGTCGGCGAAAGGGCCCGATGGGCGGCGAGGATGGCGGGATAATGGAACCCCTGCGGGGTCTGTACCCGGCGCAGGGCATCGCGATCCGCCGTTGCACCCATGTGCCCCCCGGCATCGAGCGCGAGGCTGTCCACCACCGGCAGGACCGGGATGGCGCCGGGAACGCTGGCGAGCCCCGCCAGCAGGCGGTCGATCACCGTAACCGGCAGGTCCGGCCGGGCCGCATCGTGGATCAGCACCAGCGCGGGTGTGTCGGCCTCGAGGCTTTCCAGCGCCGCCTGCACCGAGGCCTGCCGGGTCGCGCCGCCAGAGACCAAACGCACTCCTGCAATGCCATCCAGCGCCGCGTGGGCGATCTCCTCGGCCCCTTGCGGGATAGCCACCACCAGCGGCGAAGCTCCGGCCATTACCAGTGTCTCGGCCGAATGGCGCAGCACCGGCTTACCCCGCCAGCGGGCGAACTGCTTGGGGACAGGCTGCCCTGCGCGCAGGCCTTTCCCGGCCGCGACGATCACCGCAGCGAAAGGCGGGCGGTGGGGGGAGGGGCCTTGCGTCATCGCCCCGCGCGGTAACTGCTTGCCGAGGGTCCCGCAATCCACTATGCGCCTGCCTGTTTTTTAGGCACCCGACGAACCATGAACCCGCTGCCCACCCCTCCGGCGCTGCACGCCATCAAGATCGGCCCGCTGACGGTCGATTGCCCGGTGATTCTGGCGCCGATGACCGGCGTCACCGACATGCCGTTCCGCACGCTGGTGCGGCGCTATGGCTCCGGTCTCAATGTTACCGAGATGATCGCCAGCCCGGCGATGATCCGCGAGACGCGCCAGTCCTTGCAGAAGGCTGCGTGGGACGGGATCGAGGAGCCGGTCTCGGTCCAGCTGGCCGGCTGCAATCCTGCCGAAATGGCGGAAGCTGCGAAACTGAACGAGGATCGCGGCGCGGCGATCATCGATATCAACATGGGCTGCCCGGTGAAGAAGGTGGTCAATGGCGATGCCGGTTCCGCCCTGATGCGCGACCTGCCACTGGCCGCCAGCCTGATCGAGGCGACGGTCAAGGCGGTGTCGGTGCCGGTCACGGTCAAGATGCGGATGGGCTGGGACCATTCCTCGCTCAACGCCCCGGAACTGGCGCGGATTGCGCAGGATCTGGGCGCGCAGCTGATCACAGTTCACGGCCGCACGCGCAACCAGATGTACAAGGGTTCGGCCGACTGGTCGTTCGTGCGCAAGGTCAAGCAGGCGGTGTCGCTGCCGGTGATCGTCAATGGCGACATCTGCGGGATTGCCGATGCGGCCAGTGCGCTGGAACAGAGCGGTGCGGACGGGGTGATGATCGGGCGGGGTGCCTATGGCAAGCCGTGGCTGCTGGGACAGGTGATGCATTGGTGGCGGACCGGGCAGCAATTGCCCGATCCCGGCGTTGATGAACAATACGCCGTTCTGTGCGAGCATTATCGCGGCATGCTGGCGCTCTATGGCAAGGATGTCGGCACGCGGGTCGCGCGAAAGCATCTGGGCTGGTACACCAAGGGGTTGCACGGTTCGGCCGAATTCCGCAACCGGGTAAACTTCATCGATGATCCGCAAGTGGTGCTGGACGAACTGGCTCGCTTTTACGAACCGCTCCTGAGCCGGCGCGCGGCGTGAGCGATCCCGGCAGCGGGGCCCCCGATGCCGATCGCCTGCTGGCCAGTCTGGCACTCGGCATCCTGCTGCTCGAACCGGATCTGGCGATTCACAGTGCCAATCCCGCTTCCGAACAATTGATCGGGGCCAGCGCGCGGCGGATGGTCGGGCGGCGGGTTAGCGATATCCTCGATTTCGAGGAGGCCCGCATTCTCGACTGGATGGAGCGAGGCGATTCCCAGCTTTCCGCGCATTCGGTCGCGATCCGCATGTCGGGTCAGCCCGCCCGCCAGTTCGACCTGACGCTGTCACCGATCAACGGCTCGCCCGGATGGCAGGTGCTGTCGCTCCAGATCAGCGGTAATGTCGAACGGCTGGAGAACGCCGATGCGGCCGCGCTGCGGGCACCGGCAATCCTCGCCCATGAAATCAAGAACCCGCTCGCAGCCATTCGCGGCGCGGCGCAATTGCTGGCCCGCAATGTCGAGGACAAGGGACGGGCGATGACCACGCTGATCGCCGACGAGGTAGACCGGATTGCCAAGCTGGTTGACCGGATGCAGTCGCTGGGCCGCGAACAGCCCGAGCCGGTCGAGCCGCTCAACCTGCACGAAATCATCCGCCGCGCCCGCAGCGTGGTTGAGGCCGCGGGTGACGAGGGGGTGCAGTTGGTCGAGGAATTCGATCCCTCGCTGCCCCCGGTTCTCGGCAATGCCGACGGTCTGGTACAGGTCTTGATCAACCTCATTTCCAACGCGCGCGATGCCTGCAAGACGGGGAACGAACCGAAGATCGTCCTGCGCACCCGCTTCGTCAGCGGCTTTGTTATGAACGCCCTGCGGCTGGGGCGGCCGATCAAGCTGCCAATCGAAATAAGGGTTAGCGACAATGGGCCGGGAGTCGATCCGACGCTGGCCGAGCATATCTTCGAGCCGTTCGTCAGCAGCAAGAAGAACGGGCAGGGCCTCGGCTTGGCGCTGGTCAAGAAGCTGGTGCGCGACATGAACGGGCGGATCGGCCAGGAACGGGACGAGGTTGGGCGGGACGGGGCCGGGGGCTGGACCCATTTCACCATACACCTGCCGATGGCCCGGCCTTCGGGCAGCAAGGGAGAGGCATGAGCGAGCATATCCTTCTGGTCGAGGATGACGAAGCGATCGCGCTGGTCATGAAGACCGCGCTGGAAGCGGAAAGCTATGCGGTCGATCATTGCGAGAGCATCGCCGGGCGCGACCGATTGCTGTCGACCTCGCGCTATGACGCCATGCTGACCGATGTCATGCTGGAAGATGGCGACGGGATCGAGAGCCTCGGCCAGGTGCGTGCGGCGCATCCGGACATGCCGATCATCATCCTCTCGGCCCAGAACACGCTCGATACGGCGGTACGCGCCAGCGATACCGGGGCGTTCGAATATTTCCCCAAGCCGTTCGACCTCGATGAACTGGTCCGCGCGGTGCGCCAGGCGATCGACGCGCGCGATGCCGTGCCGCGCCAGGACGAGGCGAGCGAAAGCGGCATGCCGCTGGTCGGGCGCAGCCAGTCGATGCAGGGCGTCTACCGGATGATCACCCGGGTGCTGCGCAACGATCTGACCGTGCTGATCCTGGGCGAAAGCGGCACGGGCAAGGAACTGGTGGCCGAAGCGATCCATCAGCTCGGTCATCGCCGTACCGGCCCGTTCGTTGCGGTCAACACCGCCGCTATCCCCAAGGACCTGATCGAAAGCGAGCTGTTCGGGCACGAGCGAGGTGCCTTTACCGGCGCGGTCGCGCGCAGCTTCGGCAAGTTCGAGCAGGCAAATGGCGGCACGCTGTTTCTCGACGAAATTGGCGACATGCCGATCGAGGCGCAGACCCGGCTGCTGCGCGCGCTCCAGTCCGGACGAATCCGGCGGGTTGGCGGCAGCGAAGAGATCACCATCGACGTGCGGATCATCGCGGCGACCAACAAGGACCTTGCCCCGATGATCGCGGCCGGGTCCTTCCGCGAGGATTTGTATTACCGGCTCAATGTCGTGCCGATCCAGCTTCCCCCGCTGCGCGAACGGGTGGACGATATCGAGGCGCTGGCCCGCCACTTCCTTGTGCTCGCGGCCGAGGAAGGCTTGCCCCGTCGGCAGCTCGATCCGCAAGCGGCCAACCTGCTGACCCGCCAGCCCTGGCGCGGCAATGTCCGCGAATTGCGCAATTTCGTCTATCGCCTCGCCGTGCTGGCTCGCGAGGATGTTATCGACGCCGCGACCGTTTCCTCCATGCTGGGCGAGAAGCTTGCCAGTACACCGACAGTTGACAGCGCCGATTTTGCCGCAGCGCTGGCGCATTGGCTGCGCGAGGCTTCTCCCGCCAGCGGCACACTCTATCACAGCGCGCTGGCCGCGTTCGAGAAGCCACTATTCGAACATACGCTGGCGCAAACCGCCGGAAACCAGTTGCGGGCAGCTCAATTGCTGGGGATCAACCGCAACACACTGCGCAAGCGGCTGGTCGAACTGGCGATTGATCCTGAGCAATTCATCCGACCAGCCTGACCCCAAAGGGAGCCTGTCCACAGGCTTTAACGCTCCGCCGCAAAGGGCCTTGCATTTTGGCAACAGTGGCGTTGTAAGAATACCACGATGGCCAACATGTCACTATTTCCCGGTCGCCGTTGGCCACGCTGGTGGCGACGCACGGTTGTGGCATCGCGCCGCGCCAATCTGATCCTGAGCCTTGAAGTCGCTGCGGTTGTTTCGCTGGCGATCATGCTGGCGCTGTCCTGGCTGGCGATTGCCGCCGCCGCCAATCAGGGTGCGCTGATGCCTTCGGGCCGGGCAGCCGCGCTGCTGATCGGCACGTTGATCCCGGCCATCGGCTTGCTGGTGCTGGCGGGCCGCCGTATGGCGCTGAAGCGAGCGGGCGGCAGCACCGCAAGGCTGCATGTGCGGATCGTCTTTCTCTTTACGCTGATTGCCGCCGTGCCCACCCTGCTGGTGGCGATCTTCGCGGCGGTGCTGTTCCGTTCCGGCATCGAGTTCTGGTTCTCCGACAATTCGCGCGGGATGCTGGAAAATGCCAACAAGCTGGCCCGCGGCTATTATGAGCAGAACCTGCGCGATGTCGGCAATGAAACCGTCACCATGGCGGGCGATCTGCGTGCCTATCTGGCGCAAAGCTCGATTCTCAGTCCCGAATTTGCCGAGGGCTATTCCTATCAGGTGGTCGGCCGCAAGCTGAACGGTTCCTCGATCCTGCAGAAGGGCAAGGACGGCAAGCTGCGCACCGCTGCGATCATCGACCCGGGCAAGAGCGGGGATCACCAGCGGATCACGGTGGAATCGCTCCGCCGCATCGATGCCGGGGAACCGGTGGTGGTCAGTGCCAGTGCCAGCCGGATCGAAGCCTTTACCGCGATCGATCGCAAGGCCGGGGTCTATCTCTACGCTTCGCGCAGTTCCGATGCGCTCGCGCTCAGCCAGTGGCAACGCGCGCAGAGCGTGCGCAAGGCCTATGACGTGCTGACCAGCCGGGCGCGTTCGCTGCAATTGCGCTTTCACCTTATGTTGTTCTTCGTCTCGCTGGCGCTGGTCGGTTTTGCGGTGTGGTTCGCGCTGCGTTTCGCCGACCGGCAAGTGCAGCCGCTGACCGATCTGGTCGCGGCGGCCCGACGGGTTGGCAGCGGGAATTTTTCGATGCGGGTGGCCGGGCGGACCGGCGCTGACGAGATCGGCATGCTCAACCGCGCCTTCAACCGCATGACTGCGCAGATCGAACAGCAGACCTCGGCCCTCGTCAACGCCAACCGTCAGGCCGGAGAGCGGCGGACCTTTATCGAGGCGGTGCTCGAATCGATCACGGCAGGGATCGTTTCGGTCGATGCCGGGGGCTCGATCCGGCTGATGAACAGTTCGGCCCAGGCGCTGCTGCTTGATGCGGATTCGCCCCCCCCGGTTGGCTCCCTGCTGGCCGATGTTGCTCCGCAGCTGGCGGCGATGGTCGACGCGAATCTGGCGGACGGGCTGGTCCAGTACAACAAGCACGGCGATCTGCTGACTCTCGCGGTCAAGATCGCGCCGGCCACTTCGGGCCATGTCATCACCTTCGAGGATATCACCCGCCAACTACTCGACCAGCGCCAGGCCGCCTGGTCGGACGTGGCCCGGCGGATCGCGCACGAGATCAAGAACCCACTCACCCCAATCCAGCTGGCTACGGAGCGGCTGAACCGGCGCTATCGCAAGCAGATCCTGGCCGATGGTGAGTTGTTCGACGAACTGACCAGTACGATCATCCGCCAGGTCGGCGAGTTGCGGAAGATGGTCGACGAATTCTCGTCCTTCGCCCGTTTACCCAAGCCGGTGTTCCGTTCCGAGGATGCCGTCGATCTTGTCCGCCAGGCTGTGTTCCTGCAGGAGGTGGCCCGGTCCGATATCCGCTTCAACGTGGCAGTCGAGAGCGATGTTCCACCGACCATCGCCTGTGATCGCCACCAGTTCGGCCAGACCATGACCAATGTACTGAAGAATGCGGTCGAGGCGATCGAAGCGCGCGCCGCAACGGCCGAGCCGCATTATCGCGGGTGGATTGCGGTCGAAATCTCGGCCGATCCCGAGCTGTTCACGGTCGCAATCACCGACAATGGCATCGGCCTTCCCAAGGAGCGGGAGCGGATTACCGAGCCCTACATGACCACGCGCGAGAAGGGCACCGGGCTGGGCCTCGCCATCGTCAACAAGATCATCGAGGAACATTGTGGAGAGATGAGCTTTGCTCCAGCGGCCGAAGGGAGCGGAACGTTGGTTACGCTGCGCTTCGCCCGTGATCCACTGGCCCGTAGGGAAGCCGCCTCATGATCCGGTCAAACCCAGAGGAGTACGTCTGATGGCGATCGAAATCCTTATTGTCGACGACGAGCGCGACATTCGCGAGCTGGTTGCCGGGGTCCTCAGCGACGAAGGCTATGAATGCCGAACTGCGGGCACCAGCATAGCCGCTTTGGCCGAAATCGACGCGCGGCGGCCCAGCCTCGTCCTGCTTGATGTCTGGCTTCACGGCAGCGCGATGGATGGGCTGGAAGTGCTCGAGGAAATCAAGAAGCGGGAACCTGACCTGCCAGTGATCATTTTTTCCGGGCACGGCAATATCGACACCGCCGTCGCCGCGATCAGCCGGGGCGCCGTTGATTTCATCGAAAAGCCGTTCGAGGCCGAACGTCTGCTCCTGCTGATCGGGCGCGCGACCGAGACCGAGCGGTTGCGGCGCGAAAATGCCCAGCTGCGTCAGGGCATGGCGACGATCGATGAATTCACCGGCAACAGTTCTGCGATCAATTCCGTCCGCGCAACGCTGAAGCGAGTCGCCGGAACCGGCAGCCGGGTGCTGATCACGGGACCGGCTGGAGCGGGCAAGGAAGTTGCGGCGCGGCTGCTGCATAATTGGAGCCCGCGTGCGGACAAGGCCTTCGTCATCGTCAATTCGGCCCGGATCACGCCCGAGCGGTTCGAGCACGAGTTGTTTGGCGAGGAGGCTGACGGCCAGCTGCTGAGGGCGGGGCTGCTTGAAATGGCTGATGGCGGTACGCTTTATCTCGATGAAGTGGCGGACATGCCGGAGAGTACTCAGGCCCGGATCCTGCGCGTGCTTACCGAACAGAGTTTCGTGCGGGTCGGTGGCAATCGCCTGATCGGGGTCGATGTGCGGGTGGTGTCCTCCTCCTCGCGCGATCTTGAGCGCGAGATTGCCGAGAAGCGGTTTCGCGAGGATCTGTTCTACCGTCTCAATGTCGTGCCCGTGAACGTTCCCTCGCTGTCGGATCGGCGCGAGGACATCCCGGCGCTGGCCGATCATTTCTTCGCTCGCTTCGCCGCCGACCAGGGCATCCCGCCACCCGAGCTGACGAGCGAGGCGCTGGCCGTGCTTCAGGCGCATGACTGGCCCGGCAACGCCCGCCAATTGCGCAATGTGGTGGAACGCACGGTGATTCTCGCCCCGCGCGACCGGCTTTCCCGGATCGATGCCGACATGCTTCCGGCGGAGATTTTCGGGCCGAAGGACGACGAAGGCGGCGGCATCGCGACACTGATGGGCGTGCCGCTGCGCGAGGCGCGCGAGAGTTTCGAGCGCGAATATCTGCGCGTCCAGATCCGCCGCTTTTCCGGGAACATCTCGAAAACCGCCGCATTCATCGGTATGGAACGATCCGCGCTCCACCGGAAACTCAAACTGCTGGGCCTGTCGGAGCGGGGCCCCGAAGAGTGAAAAATTCACGCTGCATTGCAAAAAAAGTGATTGGCGATTGGTCGCACAACCCATAAACTCGCTGAACCGAAAGCGGCTGCGCGATCCCGTTGATAGACAGGAGGAGGCAGCCAGAACGTGACACCCGCAATAGGGGTCGCCAACAACAGGAGTCAGCAACATGACCACCGGAAAGACGCTTACCGCACGCCCTCGGCCCCCGAAGCCGGAACCTGATCCTGTCGCGGCCGGGCCTGCCGGGGCGATCAAGGGGCAGAGCCTCCAGGACGCGTTCCTCAACCTGCTGCGCAAGCACAAGACCCCGGTGACGATGTTCCTCGTCAAGGGTGTCAAGCTCCAGGGCATCGTCACCTGGTTCGACAATTTCTCGATCCTGCTGCGGCGCGATGGCCATTCGCAGCTGGTCTACAAGCACGCCATTTCCACCATCATGCCGGGCCAGCCCGTGGATGCCGACCAGTTCGCCGCAATCGGCGAAGGCAGCCGCAAGCAGCGCCTGTTGCAGGATGTGTTCCTGACCAGCGTGCGCGATGCCGGGGTGCAGGTCACCATGTTCCTGGTCAATGGCGTGATGCTGCAAGGCCGGATCGCCGCCTTTGACCTGTTCTGCATGCTGCTGGAGCGTGAAGGCTATGTCCAGCTGGCCTACAAGCACGCCGTTTCGACCATCCAGCCTGCCACCCCTGTCGACCTTACCGGCGACTGGGATGGAGATAGCGAGGACGACTGAACTTCTCAGAAGAGGTTGAGGGCGAAGTAACCCGCGGGGCGAGAGCCCTTGTCGTCTGCCCGGATATCCGCGGACAGCGCCGCTCGGATGACGCCGAAAGTCGGCTCGAGGAAGCCTGCAACCTCGCGCTGGCGATCGGCATTGTCGTGGCGGAAGCCTTCACCCTCCCGGTCCGCACGGTCCGTCCGGGCACGCTGTTCGGCGAAGGTCAGATCGAGCGGATCGCCGCCAACTGCGAGATGGAGCAGGCGGAACTTGTGATCGTAGATGGCGCGCTGTCGGCCATCCAGCAGCGCAATCTCGAGCAGCGGCTGAAGCGCAAGGTGATCGACCGGACCGGGCTGATCCTCGAAATCTTCGGGGAACGCGCCGCGACGGCGGAGGGGCGGTTGCAGGTCGAGCTGGCCCATCTCGATTACCAGCAGAGTCGCCTGGTCCGCAGCTGGACTCACCTTGAGCGCCAGCGCGGCGGCTTCGGATTTCTTGGTGGTCCCGGCGAAACCCAGATCGAGGCTGACCGGCGGATGATCCGCGCCCGCATGGGCCGCCTGCGCCGCGAACTCGATCAGGTCCGCCGCACCCGCACGCTCCACCGCGAACGGCGGGGCAGGGCACCCTGGCCGGTGATCGCCTTGGTGGGCTATACCAATGCCGGAAAATCTACTCTTTTCAATCACCTGACTGGTGCGGAAGTGATGGCGCAGGATCTGCTGTTCGCCACGCTCGATCCCACCATGCGGGCGATCCGCCTGCCGGGGGTCGACAAGGCGATCCTGTCCGACACCGTCGGCTTCATCTCGGATCTTCCGACCCAGCTCGTCGCGGCCTTCCGCGCCACGCTGGAGGAAGTGACGGCGGCCGATGTGATCATCCACGTCCGCGATATCGCCAATCCTGCTACCGCCGCACAGAAGACCCAGGTGCTCGGGGTCCTTCGCGATCTTGGCGTGCTGGGCGGGGAAGGGGGCGATGCGGGTGATGCGCCGGTCATTCCGATCATCGAGGCCTGGAACAAATGGGACCTGCTCGATCCAGACCAGCGCGCGCAGTTGTCCGAGCTTGCGGCGGGCGACGCCGATGTGATCCCAATCTCGGCCGTGACCGGGGAAGGGCTGGAGCCACTGCTCGCCCGACTGGATGGGCTGCTCACCCGTGGTGCGCAGGTACACAGTTTCACCCTGTCGGCCAGCGATGGCGAGCGGCTCGCCTGGCTTCATGCCCATGGCGATGTGCTGGCCGAAGACGATGGAGGCCAGACAGGTGAGGGGCCGCAAGTGCGGATCAGTGTGCGGCTGACTCCGCGCGAGCTAGGTCGCTTTACCAGCCTCGGCAGCTTTCACCCGCAGCCATAGCGCTTCCTGCTGGTCAAGCGTCAGGCGGTCGAAATCGCCATTCGCCAGCGTTTCCATCGCGCGATAGCGCCGCTCGAACTTGTCGTTGGCGGCCCGCAGCGCATCTTCTGCGGCAATGCCATGGGCGCGGACGAGATTGACGGCGGCGAACAGCAGGTCGCCGGCTTCCTCCAACTTCGTATCCGCAGTAGCTTCTTCCAGCTCCTGTATTTCCTCAGCCACCTTGTCGGCAGGACCTCGGGTATCAGGCCAATCGAAGCCATGGCGTGCGGCTCGCTTCTGGAGCTTCTCGGCCCGCAGCAGCGCCGGCAGAGCCCGGGCGACACCGTCAAGCCCGCTGGTGGCGCCTTTGGCGCTGCGTTCCGCCGCCTTGATGGCTTCCCAGCAGGTTGCGCGGTCTTCGGCCGGAGCGGTGCCGAAGATATGCGGATGGCGCACTTCCATCTTGTCGCTGATTGCCGCTGCGACATCGGCAAAGGCAAAGTGTCCGGCTTCTTCCGCCATCCGGGCATGGAACACCACCTGAAGCAGAAGATCGCCAAGCTCTTCGCGCAATTCAGCCAGATCAGCTCGGGCAATGGCGTCGGCCACCTCGTAGGCTTCCTCGATAGTGTACGGCGCAATGCTGGCAAAGGTTTGCGCACGATCCCATTCGCAACCCGTTTCCGGGTCACGCAGGCGGGCCATGATGGCGAGGAGGCGGTTGAGCTGCTCGGACATATTAGGACGATAATATATATTATGTTAAAATATGAAATGCTGCAACATGGCACTCACCCCCGGATCCAGGCAAAGACAGCGGCGACTGTAAGGAATATCCCGATCCATATCGCACTCATGACCAGCCAGCGCGATCCGGTCAGCTCGCGCCGACGCAAAGCCGCCAATGGCAGGATCAAGGCCAGCGCAAGCAGCAGGATCCTTGGCCAAACGTCGCCGCTCATGCAACGATCACCAGGCCATCATACCCAACGGTAATCCAGTCCGGAACCTCGCCGCACAATGCCTGGTAATCCATGCTCTTGTCGAGATGGGTCAGCACGGTCCGTCCGGCGCCGCAGCGCTCGGCCAGATCGATCGCCATGGCGAGATGAGCATGGGTCGGATGCGGTTTGCGGCGCAGGCAATCGACCACGAGGATATCGACACCGCCCAGGAACCTCAGCATCTCGCCAGTAACTTCACTAAAATCAGTGGCATAGGCTATGGACCTTCCATCGGCATCGAAGCGATAGGCAGTGCTCTCCGCCGGGCCATGCGGCATTTGGCACGAAGCGATCCCGAATCCGGCGAACAATCGCAGCCGGTCAAGCGACTCAAGGCTGATGATGGTCGGATAGCCATATTGCCCGGCGAAGGCATAGCCGAACCGCTGGCGCAGGCGCCGCACTGTCTCATCCGCCGCGAATCCCGGCAGCGGACCGCTGCGGCTGTAGCGCAGCGCGCGCAGATCATCGATGCCGTGGCAGTGATCGGCATGGTCATGCGTCCAGAACACTGCATCGAGCCGATCAATTCCGTTGTCGTTCAACTGGTTGCGCAGATCCGGCGAAGTATCGATCAGCAACCTCGCCCCATCGTTGCTCTCGACGATGATCGACACCCGGCTGCGGCGGTTGCGCGGCTCCAGCGGATCGCATTCGCCCCAGTCGTTGCCGACGCGCGGGACGCCGCTGGACGTACCCGAGCCGAGCATGATCAGCTTCATGCCGGGGCTCCGCCTGCGGCCTTCGTGAACAGTGCGTGGAAATTGCGGCTCGTGGCCTCGCACAACGCCTCGGTCCCGATGCCGCGCAATTGGGCGACGAAGGCGGCGGTACTGGCGACAAAGGCGGGCTCGCAGGTCCTGCCGCGATGCGGGACCGGTGCGAGAAATGGGGCATCGGTTTCTACCAGCAGGCGATCCTCGGGCAATTCCCGCGCAATTTCCTGTAGTTCTCTTGCATTCTTGAACGTGACTATGCCCGACAGCGAAATGGTCAGGCCCAGGTCCAGCGCGGTGCGAGCGAATGTTGCCGACGCCGTGAAGCAATGGATCAATGCCGGAAAGGTACCCTTGGCCATTTCGTCGGTGAGGATCGCGGCGGTATCCTCCTCCGCATCGCGGGTATGAACGATCACCGGCAGTCCAGTTTCCCGCGCCACGCCAATATGAATGCGGAAAAGCGCCTGCTGCACCGCGCGGTCGGATTTGTCGTAGTAATAATCGAGCCCGGTCTCGCCGATTGCTATCACGCGCGGGTGACGGGTCGCCTCGCGCAGCGCAACGGCATCGAGCCCGGCGTGCTGGTCAGCCTCATGCGGATGGATGCCGACGCTGGCCCAGACATCGCTCTCCCGCTCGGCCGTGGCCACGACCTGATCCCATTCGCTGCGGCGGGTGGAGATATTGAGAAAGCCCCCTACCCCCGCTGCCCTCGCCCGTTCCAGCACCGCCTGCTGATCCTCGACCAGTCCCTTGTATTCAAGGTGACAGTGCGAATCGATCAGCATCAGGCTGATTCCTCGGGCATTTCGAGGCGGGGGAAGATGGGGGTTGGTTGCGAGAGGACATGGTCTGAGATGATATGGCTAGCCGGATTGCCTATGATGGTATTTGCGATGCCATCATAATTTCGCTTGGCAGGATCAATTCCCATCGCGTCCAATAGAGCGTTGGCTGTGCCCGGCGTCACCGGGATGATTCCAATCGCGAGATCGACAATGCAGAAATAGAGAGTTCCGAGCACTTGAGCCATGCGCGCGGGATCGGTTTTCCTCAACGCCCAAGGTGCCATTTCATCGACATATGAATTGCATGCAAAGACGCCCTTCATCCAAGCATCGATGCCGGTGGAGAAGGACAATTGTTGGAATTCACCCCACATAACATTCTGCACGAGAGATCGAACGTCTGATCGCAACTGTGTATCCTCCGGTGCATTGCCCCAAGCGGGTACCTTGCCGTCCAGATTCTTGAAGATCATAGACAGAGTGCGCTGCGCCAGATTGCCAAAACCATTGGCCAGTTCCGCATTCGTTTTGGTAACAATAGCTTCTGCCGAATAGCTGCCATCTTGTCCAAAGCTGACTTCGCGCATCAGGAAGTAGCGCAGCACGTCCACCCCGAAGCTTTCGGCCAGCATCATCGGATCGGTCACATTGCCGAGCGACTTCGATTCCTTCTGCCCGCGATTGAGCAGGAAGCCATGGCCGAACACTTGCCTGGGCAGCGGTAAGCCCGCGCTCATAAGGAAGGCAGGCCAATAGACCGAATGGAACCGGACGATGTCCTTGCCGATCAAGTGAATGTCGGCCGGCCAGTAACGCGCAAAATTGGCCGTCTGGTCAGGATAACCAAGTCCTGTCAAATAGTTGGTCAGCGCATCGACCCAGACATACATTACATGGTCTTCGCTGCCCGGCACCTTGACGCCCCAGTCGAAGCTGGTGCGCGAGACCGAAAGATCGCGCAATCCGCCCGAAACGAACGCGACCATCTCGTTGCGGCGGCTGTCGGGCTGGAGGAATTCCGGATTGTCGCTGAACAGTGCCAGCAATTTGTCCTGATAGGCTGACAGGCGGAAGAACCAGCTTTCCTCGACCGTCCATTCCACCGGCGTGCCTTGCGGGGAGAGCTTTTCGCCCTCTTCCCCCTCGACCAGTTCGCTTTCGTCGTAATAGGCTTCGTCGCGAACAGAATACCAGCCTTCGTAGCGATCGAGATAGAGATCGCCATTGGCCTCCATCGCTTGCCACAGTGCCTGGCTGGCGCGATGATGGGCCTCTTCGCTGGTGCGCAGGAAGCGGTCATACTTTACATTCAATCCATCGCACATCGCAATGAAATAGGTGGACATCTCGTCAGCCAGCGCGCGCGGCGTTATTCCCAGTTCGCGCGCTTTCTGGGCCATTTTAAGCCCGTGTTCGTCCGTCCCGGTCTGGAAGCGGACATCGCGCCCCTTCAACCGCTGGAAGCGGGCGATGACGTCAGCCGCGATGGCTTCATAGGCATGACCGATATGCGGCTTGCCGTTGGGATAGGAGATCGCGGTGGTGATATAGAAAGAGTCAGCCATTGGCGCGTTCCCTAGGGGCAGCGGCCGAAGCGAGCAAGGTGCCGATTTCCATCACCAGCAGACCAGGATCGAAATTGTAGGTCGGGGCCTGCCCGGCAAGGCGGTTGAGATCGTCATGCGCATCGATGAGCGCCGGCAGCGCGGCGCGCGGGGTCTGCGCCATCCGCTCGGCCAGCACAGCGCGGGCGAGATCGATCGCGGCCAGCACTCTCTCCCGATCAGGCCGAAGACCGATCGCCTCTGCCAGCGCGCCACGCAGCGCAAACTGCGGATCGCCCGCCTCGCTGATCCGCAGCATCAGGTCATGCAGCGGGCCAAGATCATGCGCGATGAATTCCAGCGCCGCGCCCGGCGATCCACCGGCCGCAGTGATGGCGGCGGCGCGGGTCGCGGGATCGGCGCGGGGTGCCTGTTCGCGCAACACTGTATCCACCTCAGCATCGGGCAGGGCAGGAAAGCGCAGCAGGCGGCAACGCGATCGGATTGTTGCCAGCAGGCGTCCGGGACGATGGGCGACCAGCAGGAAGAACGAGCCGACCGGTGGTTCCTCCAGGCTCTTGAGCAGAGCATTGGCCGCGCCTTTTTCGAGGTCATCGGCCGGATCGATGATGATCGCCCGGCGCGATCCCAGTGTCGGCCTTGTGTTCAGCCGTTGCTGCATTTCGCGGATCTGATCGACCGCGATATTGCGCTTGAGCTGGTAGGGCTCGCCTGCGTCGCGCTTCTTGATGTCCTCGGCCGAGGCCGGGAGATGGGTCAGCACGATGATGTCGGGATGGGCACCATGCGGCTGCGAGATGCCGGGCTCCGCCACCAGTTCGCGCGCGGCCTGCTGGGCGAAAGCCGATTTGCCGAGGCCCTTCTTGCCGGCGAAGATCCAGCCATGGGGCATCCGCGCGCCGGACATGGCGCTGCGCCATGCCCGCCAGACATCCCCATGCCCGGCGAGAGTCACGCTGCCGGTTCCAGCAATGGCGCGATCGCGGCCAGAATCAGGGCATGGGTCTGCGCGGGAGCGCCAGTCCCGTCGATCCCGCGGAAACGGGCCGGTTCTGCCTCGGCCAGGCGGCGGAAGGCTGCGGCCACGCGGGCGTGATAGGCACTGTCGCGCCCGCCGATCGCATCGCTGACCCCGCCATCGCGCCCAGCAAGCCGCCCGGCGCTGATTTCGGGTGGTACTTCCACCAGCAGGGTCAGATCAGGCAATATGCTCTGGCTACCGATCCTGTGGAGTGCGATGAGCTCCTCATCCGACAGCCCGCCGCCGCCGCCCTGATAGGCGCGGGTCGAATCGAGGAAGCGGTCGCAGATTACCCATTTGCCCTGCGCCAGCGCGGGCAGGATGCGTTTTTCGAGATGGTCGGCCCGGGCTGCGGCAAACAGCAGCGCCTCGGCGCGCGGGCCCCAACCGTCGGCAGGCGGAGCAAGCAGGAGCGAGCGGATCGCTTCGGCCCCCGGCGTGCCGCCCGGTTCGCGGGTGCATTCCACCGCAATGCCGCGCGCTTCGAGCGCTTCTGCCAGCAATCGTGCCTGGGTCGATTTGCCGACCCCTTCCCCACCTTCCAGCGTGATAAAGCGCCCGGCCATCAGCCGAACAGTCCGAGCAGGCCGTTGACCAGTCGCTGGAAGATGTTGGCGCGCGGCACAGCTTCTGCCGCCAGCACCGGCAGCCAGTGCGAGCGTTTGCCATCGATCCGCACTTCAAGCTGGGCGATCTGCTCGCCCCGCCTGATCGGCGCGCGGATCGGCCCGGCGTAATGGAGGATCGCCGCGAACTTGGCAGTGGTGCCATGCGGCAGAAGCGCTGAGACCGCGTCGGCGGCGACCAGCCCGACCTGCCGGGATGCTCCGCCCTGCACGTCGGCGACGCCCAGCCGGGCATGTTCGGGCAGCAGGACATGGCGATCGAAGGCGGTAAAGCCCCATTCCATGAATTCCTGTGCGGCCTTGCGCCGGGTCTTGCCGTCGTCGACCCCGGCCACCACCATCACCAGCCGCTCCCCCCCGCGCTGGGCCGTGCCGAGGAAGCCATAGCCGGCCTGTTCGGTAAAGCCGGTCTTGATCCCGTCGGCACCCGGCACCACACCGGTGATCGGATCGTGGTTCTGCTGGGTGATGCCGTTGAAGCTGTAGCTGCGTTGCCCGTAGTAGCGGTGGTAGAGTTGGCTATGGCGGGTCACCAGCGTGCGGCCAAGCAGGGCCAGGTCGCGGGCGCTGACATAGGTCCGACCTTCGTCCATCCAGCCGTTGGGCAAGCCGAAATGGCTGTCACGCATGCCCAATTGCCGCGCCTTGATGTTCATCAGCGCGACCCAGCCCTCGACCGAACCGGCCGCGCCCTTAGCCAGCACGATCGCACCGTCGTTGGCCGAAACAGTGGTGATGCCGTGCAGCAGCGTATCGACCGAAACCGGTTCGCTCAGGCCGAGGAACATGGTCGAACCCTTGCGGTGCCAGTCACGGAAAGCGGCCGCGTCCATCGCGAACTGCTTGCTTGGTGAAAGCCGACCCGCGCGCATCATTTCGAACGCGACATAAGTGGTCATCACTTTGGTGATCGAGGCCGGGACGAACCGCCGCGCCGCTTCGCGCGTGTAGAGCACCTGGCCGGAGCTGGCATCGACCAGCAGCGCGATCGGAGCCTCCTGCGGGGTGGGAATGGCCGGCAGAACTTCGCGCGCGCCAGCCGGCCCGGTGGCTGTACCAAGCGCAAGAGCAATCAGGCAGGCAACAAGGTGGCGGATCAAACGGGCTCCCCGCGGCCCGCGATCCTTGCGCGGGCCTTATTCGACGCTGTAGATTCGTGCCCCGCTATAGCCCGCGTGCGTCACCTTGGCGAGCGAGGCCTCAGCCTCCTTGTGGGTGGAAAAAGGTCCGGTCCGGACACGATAGAGCGTGCCCGCCTTGTCGACCTTGCCGCTGAGCTCGGCAGCGGCGCGATCGGCGTTTTCCTTCCTGGCGAAGGCACCGGCCTGGACGATGAAACCGCCCCTGGCTGGAACCGCAGGCGCAGGTGCGACGGCATCCGGTGCCGCCTGGGCCGGTGGCGGTGTAGGCGCAGACGGCAAGGTTGCGACCGGATGCTTCGAGGGCGGTATGGCTGCGGCTGCTAGCGGCTTTGGCACCGCCGGCATGGCGGCAGGTACCGTGGGCGTTGGCGTCGCAGCGAGAGGTGCCGATACGAGAGTTCCAGCCGGAAGTTTGCGCTTCAGCACATTGACCAGCGACTGCGGCGTATCCATCCGGGCCGGGACCTGCTCGCCCCGGCGCAGCATGGCGCGTTCCTGTTCCGGCGGATTGACCCGGCGCACCCGCACCGGAGTGCCGTCGCTGCCACCCAGCTGGACCATCGCCCCCGGCGAAAGCGCGACAAAGCGCGATCCACTCATCGGCCCGCGTCGCTCTGCGCGGACGAGGATGGTGCGGCCCGTTTCCAGCGAAGTGACCTCGACATAGCTCGGCACCGGCAGCGTGCGCAGCGCGGCGCTGATGGCGTCGCCGCCTTCGCTGTCCAGCGCGGCCAGGCCAACCTCGTCGTAGTTCAGAGTATCGACGGGCGAATAGAGCGTGCCATCAATGGTGTAGGGCTCACCCAGAACGACCGGATAATCGGCAGCAGGGCCTTGCTGCACCGGCGCTGCGGCGCGTTGTGGATGACTGTCGCCACCACCGACAACCCCGCAAGCCGAAAGCGCGAAGATCAGCCCCAGCGGCAGGACCAGCGGCAACAGGCGTTCATTTACCAATCTCATCTGCAAGCAACCCCACGGAAAGCGCGTAGTAGTTCGAGCAGTTATATTCGAGGATAACCCTATAATTCCCGGTTAAGAGGTAGGCGTTTGTTCCCGGACCGTCCGGTTCGAACAGCGAAGCCAGCACATCGTCGGCCAGCCAGCCCTGCGGCTGCACGCCCAACGCGCGCCATTCGCGCACCGTTTTCCACTGGCTGAATCGCACATGCACGCGCGGGCAGACCGGGGGGGCCAGTTCGCCCTGAATCGCCGCACGGTCGAACCCGGCGGGGACAAACGCGGCCACGCCCCATGGCTGGCCGCGCCGCCAGCCCGCATCGCGGAAGTAGTTGGCGATCGATGCCAGCGCGTCGGCCCGGCTCGCCCAGATGTCTCGATCGCCATCGCCATCGCCGTCGGCGGCAAGCCGCAGGTAGACGCTTGGCATGAATTGCGGATAGCCGAACGCCCCGGCCCAGCTGCCCGCCAGCCTGCTGCGCGGCACGCCCTGATCGGCGATCTTGAGCAGGGCAACGAATTCATCCGCGAACATCTCGCGCCGCCGCCCTTCCCACGCCAGCGTGGCGAGCGAACGGGCAAGATCGAAATCGCCGGTATAGCTGCCGTAATTGGTCTCATGCCCGAAAATGGCGATCATCACCGGCAAGGGCACGCCATAGCGCGCCTCGATATCGCTGCCGAGCGGCCCGAGCGAGGCCCGCAGATCCCGCCCATTGCGGGCAATCCCGGCTCCGACATGGCGAGCGATATAGGGCGCCATCGCCGGAAAGCCCGTGTTCGTGGCCTGCCCGGGCTGGTTGCGATCGAGCGCGACCACGCGCGGATTGGGAGTCAATCCCGCTGTCATGCTCTGGATTGTCGGCTCACTTACCCCTTCGGCCCGGGCCCTGGCGGCCAGCAATTGCAGATAGGCATCGAACCCGAGGCCGGTTTCCTCCCCCGAGGCGGCGGGAATCGGCGCTCCGAGGCCCAGCAGGGCGAGGAAGGCAAGGATTCGCTTGAGGAATTGCATCGCGCGATCATGTCACAGTCCGCGCAACAAGTGAATTGCCGCAAGCAGGTCCGGGGATCAATCCGGGGACAGCCCGCCCCGCCCCGCGCTCGATCTGGCGCGACGCCGCAAGGGGAGGTGACAATCCCTCCGTCCCGCGCTAGCGGAGGCGCCCGAAGGACAGGTGGCCGAGTGGTTTAAGGCAGCGGTCTTGAAAACCGCCGTGGGTGCAAGCTCACCGTGGGTTCGAATCCCACCCTGTCCGCCAATTTCTCCTCCATTGATGGCTTCGTACGTCCGTCAATGCCCTTGAAAACCTTGGTTTTCTAGGAGTATGATTCCACCATTGGCTTTGGCTAGCCGCCCATCATTCCCGGAAATCGGCTCGATGTGGTGGGAGATATGGTGGGATAAGGTGATGGGACTTACGAGTTTGCAGGTTCGAAATGCCGTGCCGGGCATGCACGCCGATGGAAACGGGCTCTATCTTTGCGTGAAGCCAAGCGGGAGCAAGAGTTGGATCTTGCGCTTCCAGATGAGCCACAAACGTCGCGAAATGGGCCTGGGGGCCGTAAGCGTCCTTTCACTAGCAGATGCCCGTGCGGAAGCTGCCAGGCTCAAAGTCATGATCGCGCAAGGCATCAACCCTATTGAGGGTCGGCGAGAAGCTATCGCTGCGCAATCGGAGATTAGGCTTGCAGAAGCTCAAGCACGAACCCGCCGTGCGGCAACCTTCAAGGTGGCAGCTGCAGAATACATTGCCGATCAGGAAGCTGGCTGGAGAAATGCAAAGCACCGTCAGCAGTGGTCGAACACCCTGAAGACCTACGCTTACCCGACGATCGGCGACCTGCCAGTTGGTGACATTACGGCCGAGCACATCATCAAGGTGCTGCGACCGATTTGGAGCGAGAAGCCCGAAACTGCCAGCCGCGTTCGGATGCGCATCGAGGCTGTGCTGAATAGCGCCAAGCTCAAAGGTTGGCGCAGTGGCGAGAACCCTGCAATTTGGCGTGGTGGTCTGGAAGTAGCGTTGCCCCGGATCTCGAAGGTAAAGCGGGTACGGCATCACCCCGCGATGCCTTGGCAGGATGTGTCAGGCTTTTGGATCGATTTGGCGAATAGGGACGGCATCAGCCCACGCGCCCTTCAGTTCACCATTCTTACCGCATCACGTTCCGGCGAAGTGCGCGGTGCCACTTGGTCCGAAATCGACCTCGCGGATGGTGTTTGGATCATCCCAAGCGAGAGAATGAAAGCTGGCCGTGAGCATAGGGTACCACTGTCTGCTGCGGCTCTAACGGTCTTGCAACGCCTGCCACGGATCAAGGGGTGTGATTTGGTGTTCCCGGGATCTTTCAAGCAGCCGCTTTCGGACATGACCCTGGCAGCCGTCCTCAAGAGGATGGGATTAGGGCAGTTTACTGTTCACGGCTTCAGGTCGACCTTCCGAGACTGGGCGGCCGAGAACACGAATCATTCTCCTGAGGTGGTGGAAATGGCGCTAGCGCATACGGTGGCGAACAAAGTGGAAGCTGCCTATCGGCGCGGAGACCTCCTAGCCAAGCGCAAGGTTCTGATGGATGATTGGACCGCATATCTCAATTCAGGCGGAGTAGCAGTCCATGACCAAGGCTAATGCTTGGGTTCCTGTGAGCAGAGCAATCGACCTCCTCGCCGAAGCATGGGAACGGGAAGAAGCCATCTCAGAACTCTTCCATGCGCTTGAAGAAGGCGCGGTCGAAATGAAAGCCCGATCTTGGAATACAAGTTTCGATTTTTTAGGGCGCTGGATTTCTACCGAAGAAATAGATCAAATACAGGATGGCGCTAAAGCCGAATTTTGGAGGTTCATTCGGGACAAAATGCTAGGTGGCCCGTCAGCTGGCACTATCAGGCGTCAGTCATTAAGCCGTGGGAACTTTGATGTCAGTGTCAATTATGGGAACGCGGCTCGCGCCTATCACGAGATATCAGACCTGCTGTTGAGTAGGGCAGATATTGAGGGACTTCTCACATCGACAAGCCGGCCGGTGCTCCGCCCAACGAGTAATGCGAGCGAACGGGGCGTCGCTCGCAAGAATGTCAAAAACACCGATCTGAATGATTTTATAGGCCAACTTAAAATCGATACCGAGGTCAAACGCTCTGATGTATTTGAAATCGTCAAGAGGAATTTCCCTGATAATCATGTTTCGCGTCAAGTGGTCCGCGCTACAAT
>CANJYE010000004.1 GCA_947479055.1 Erythrobacteraceae bacterium | reverse complement strand
TGCCTTTAGGTAAGGATCGACTTGAGACGCTTGGTAAGCAGGCCGTCAAGCATTCCACACCACGGCCCAAAGCCGCGCACCGCGCGCCGACGATGGCCGCAGCGGCAGATTGACCGGAAATGTCTGAAAATGGATGCCCCGCGAGGATTCGAACCTCGATACACAGAGTCAGAGTCTGTAGTCTTACCATTAGACGACGGGGCAAGAGCGGCGCCATCTATGCGTCAGGGCTGGCAAGGTCAAGAGCGCTTGAGGACTGCGGCCTTGCCGGAATCCCCCGGTTTCGTTACCAAGGGTGTCAAGTACCCGGCCCGCGCCGGGATAATCATAAGAAAGTCAGTGTATCATGGCGGATTTCATTCCGCCGGACCGGCACGAAGGCGCGTCCATAAACGGGGAAAGCCGGCCTGCTGCCAGGAAAGCGGCCCGCAATAAGAAACCCCCGCCGCGCCCGAGCCGCCAGCCCGGCCAAGCCAAGAATCCATCGCCCGCTCCGCCCCCGCTGTGGTCGGCACCGGAAGTGGTGGACCAGCCCGTCAACCGCCAAGCCTACGCCGCGATCGATCTGGGCACCAACAATTGCCGGTTGCTGATCGCGCGCCCCTCGGGCGAGAATTTCACCGTCATCGACGCGTTCAGCAGGGTCGTGCGGCTGGGCGAAGGCCTGGCCCAGACCGGGCGACTGAGCGAAAAGGCCATGGATCGCGCATTGGCCGCACTGAAGGTTTGCGCCGACAAGCTGACGCGCCGCAATGTCCGGCTGGCCCGTTCGGTCGCGACCGAAGCCTGCCGCCGGGCCGAGAACGGCGATGAGTTCATCGAACGTGTCCGCCAGGAGACCGGCATACTGCTCGATGTGATCACTGCGCAGGAGGAAGCCAGGCTGGCGGTGCTGGGCTGCCACATCCTGCTGGAGGAAGGCACCGGCCCGGCCATGATCTTCGACATCGGCGGCGGCTCGACCGAGCTGGTGCTGATCGAGCAGGGGGGCCCCGTGCCCAGCATTCTCGACTGGCAGAGCGTGCCGTGGGGTGTCGTTTCACTGACCGAAAGCTGCGGCGACGAGGCCGCGACATACGAATTGCGGGCCGCGCGTTATGCGCAAATGCGCCAGCTGGTGTTCGACAGCTTTCTCACCTTCCGCGAACGGATCGGCAGCGTCGAATTGCCGCACCTCCGGCTGCTCGGCACCAGCGGCACCGTCACGACGCTGGCAAGCCTCCATCTCGACTTGCCGCAATATGACCGCAAGGCGGTGGACGGGCTGATCGTTCCCGCCGATTCGATGCGCCAGATCAGCCAGGACCTCGCCACCATGTCGCCGGAGGAACGCCGCGCCCTGCCCTGCATCGGCAATGAGCGGGCGGATCTGGTGGTCGCGGGCTGCGCGATCCTCGAATCGATTCTCGACATCTGGCCCGCCACCCGGCTGGGCGTGGCCGACCGCGGCATCCGCGAAGGCATCCTGCGAAGCCTGATCACCGCCGACAGCGAAGGAGAGCGCAGTCGCCAGGCACTGCGCCGCCAGAAACGCGGCCCGGCATGACCCGCAACGGCCGCAGCGATCCCACTACCCGCCTGCGCAAGTCGAAGGGCCGCACAGCCTCGTCGACCCGCTGGCTGACGCGCCAGCTCAACGATCCCTATGTGAAGCAGGCCAAGGCCGACGGCTATCGCAGCCGCGCCGCCTACAAGCTGGCGGAGCTGGACGAGAAATTCGACCTGTTGCGCCATGCCACCCGCGTGGTCGATCTTGGCATCGCCCCGGGCGGCTGGAGCCAGGTGGTCCGCCAGAAGGCGCCGAAGGCCGCCGTGGTTGGGATCGACCTGCTGGAGACGGAGCCGCTGGAAGGCGTCACCATCTACCAGATGGATTTCATGGACGACGACGCCCCGGCCGTGCTCCAGGCGGCACTGGACGGGCCCCCAGATCTCGTCCTGTCAGACATGGCCGCCAATACCGTGGGCCACAAGCAGACCGATCACCTGCGGACGATGGGGCTGGTCGAAACGGCTGCCGACTTCGCGATTCGCACGCTTGCGCCAGGCGGGGGTTTTGTCGCCAAGGTGCTGGCGGGCGGGACTGATACGGAACTCCTGGGGCTGCTCAAGCGCCATTTTACCAGCGTGAAGCACGCCAAGCCGCCGGCCAGCCGCAAGGGCTCGTCCGAATGGTATGTGATCGCCAAGGGCTTCAAGGGCCGGGAACCGTCCGTTCCATCCTGACTGCGGAAGGCACAAACAAAAAGGGCGGAGCCAGCGGCTCCGCCCTTGAATGCTTGAAACCGGCTTGCGCTTATTTGGCGGCCGGTGCGGCGGCAGCGGCCACCGGCAGGTTGGAACCCTGCTTGTTGAGATAGGCGATGACATTGGCCCGCTCGACCGGGTCGGAAAGACCGGCGAAGGTCATCTTGGTGCCCGAAGCGAAGGCGCGCGGGCTGGTCAGCCAGGCGTCCATGCTGGTGAAATCCCACTTGCCGCCGTGCTTGGCCAGCGCGTCTGAGAAGGCAAAGCCGCCACGACCCGCGCCGATGCTTTCGCCCAGCACGCCGTAGAGGTTGGGGCCGATCCCGTTGGCGCCGCCCTGGGTGACCGAGTGGCACGAGGTGCACTTGGCGAAGCTCTTCTCGCCCTTGACCGGATCCGCAGAAGCGACCAGCGAATCGACCGTCGGCGCAGCGGCGGCACCGCCTTCGGCTGCCGGGGCATCGGCGGCGGGCAGCGGCAGGTTGGAGCCCTGCGAGTTGAGATAGGCGATCAGATTGGCGCGATCAGCGGCATCCGAAAGGCCCGCAAAGGTCATCTTCGTACCGGCGGCAAAGGCGCGCGGGCTGGTGAGCCAATGGTTGAGATTCTCGAACGTCCAGTCACCACCGTGGCCAGCCAGATCGCCGCTGTAGGCAAATCCGGCGGCATGCTTGCCGATCGGCTTGCCGACGACGCCGAACAGGTTCGGACCGATGCCGTTGGCGCCGCCCGAATTGATCGAGTGGCAGGACATGCACTTGGCAAAGACCTTCTCGCCCTTGGCGACATCGGAACCGGCCAGCAATGTGTTGAGCGACGGGCCGGAGGCCTTGCCGCCCTCGGCTTCCACGCCAGCGATGGCATAACCCATCTCATGGGGGCGGTGCACCTTGTCTGCGCCGAAATATTTGCCGCTGATGCTCGAAAGGCCCAGCGCGACGATACCGGCGAAAAGGGTCCAGCCGGCGGCGGTATTGAAGCGGTCGTCCATCGGAAAAAGAACCTGAGGCTGCCAAAGTTGGCGTCGCTCTAGTCAGGCAACACGCAATTCGCAAGTGCCATAAGGCAATTCGCAAACACTTGTCGCAGCGCCCGGCGCGTTCTAGGCGCTTGCGGGAAATGCACAGCTTCCCCGAACCCGCCCTCGCCCTGGTCGAGACCATGACAGCCGCCGCTGCCCGGGACCCTGCGCGCGCTATCGCCTTCCAGGGCGCTCCGGGGGCCAATTCGCACCGCGCGGCGCTGGATTACGCGCCGGATTGCCTGCCGCTGCCCTGCTTCAGCTTCGAAGATGCGCTGGACGCGGTGAAGGGTGGCGCGGCCGGTGCGGCGATCATCCCGATCGAAAATTCGCAGCACGGCCGGGTGGCGGATATCCACTTTCTCCTGCCGGAGAGCGGGCTGCATATCGTCGGAGAATATTTCCTGCCGATCTCCTACGCTCTGCTTGGCCTGGGCGATGGCCCCTTCGCCGCCGCCTACAGCCACCCGCAGGCGCTGGGCCAGACCCGCAATTACCTGCGCAGCCGGGGCATAGTGCCGATGGCCTATGCCGACACCGCCGGCGCCGCAGCCTTCGTCAAGGAACAGGGCGATCCCGCCGCCTGCGCCATCGCCCCACGCATTGCCGCCGAACTCTATGGGCTGACGATTGTCGATGAGGCGATCGAGGACGCCCACGACAACACCACCCGATTCGTGGTGCTGGCGCGCAAGCCGCTCGATCCGGCCAGCCTCGCCGGGAAAGTGGCGATGACCACGTTCATCTTCGAAGTGAAGAACGTGCCGGCCGCGCTCTACAAGGCGCTGGGCGGGTTCGCCACCAACGGCGTCAACATGACCAAGCTGGAAAGCTACCAGCAGGGCTCCAGCTTTGCCGCCACCACCTTCTATGCGGATATCATCGGCGCGCCCGGTGATCCGGCGATCGACCGGGCGCTGGAAGAGTTGGCATTTCACTGCAAGGCCTTGCGGATTCTGGGAAGTTACCCCCAGGCGCGCGAACGCGGCTAGGCACGATCCGGGGGTGACAGGCAGCGCCGGTCATGTCACCACCCGTTCCGTGACGAAAGCCACCAACCCGACCGGCGAAGACGCGATCCTGCGTGACTGGCAGGCCGTGCGCGGCGACAGTTCGATCCAGTATGGCCCCGTTACCCCGCCCGAACCAGCCAAGTCCCCGGAATGGCTCAAGCACCTGCTCGACTGGCTGGGCGAAGTGCTGGGGCCGGTCGGCAGATGGCTGGCGGCCAACTGGACCGCCATCCGCTGGACGCTGATCGCACTGGGGGTGGTGATAGCGCTCTATCTGCTGTGGCGCCTGCTCGCTCCGGCGCTCGGGTGGAGACGTGCTGCAAGTAAAGCGCAAGAAGAGGAATGGGCACCCGATCGCACCGCCGCTCTCGCCCTGCTCGAGGATGCCGATGCGCTGGCCGCTCAGGGCAAGTTCGACGAGGCGGCCCATCTTCTGCTCCAGCGCAGCGTCGGCCAGATCCGCGATGCCCGACCGGACTGGCTGGAGCCTTCCAGCACCGCCCGCGAGATCGCCGCCCTGCCCGCCCTGCCGGAACGGGCGCGCGGCGCCTTCGCTGCCATCGCCGCGCGGGTCGAACGCAGCTTGTTCGCGCTGCGCAGCCTTGGCGCGGAAGATTGGCAGGCCGCGCGCGCCGCCTATGCAGATTTCGCGCTGGCCGACCTCGAGGCTGGTGTCGCATGAGCACGCGCACCGCTGCAAACCCGGCGCCATTCTCGCCACGGGTAGTTCTTTCGATGCTGCTGTTCGGCGCGCTGGCCTTCCTGCTGACCCTCTATTTCGTCGGCATCGGCGAGACCGGGCGCGGCACCAACGATGGCGGCGCGCACGTTGGCGGCAAGGGGCTCAATGGCTATGCCGCGCTGGCCGACCTGCTGGAGCGGCGCGGCTGGCAGATTGAACGCAGCCGCAGCGAGGGTCGGCTGGAGGCGCGGGGCCTGATGGTGCTGACCCCTCCGCCCGAAGTGGAGGGGGACAAGTTCGGCGAAGTGGTGGCGAAGCGCCGCTACAGTGGACCGACCATGGTGATTCTGTCCAAATGGAACGCGATGGAAATGAGCCAGCTATCGGGCAAGGCGAAGAAGGGCTGGGTCGTGCTGGGCAACCCCGCTTCGCCCGGGCTGAAGGGCTTCTATGACGAGCTCAGCCTGTCACTGGGCAAGGCTACGCGCTGGGAAGGGGCTGGCATTGAAGGTCGGCTGGCGGTGCCGGACAAGGTTCAGTCGGGCGGCGGTTCGCGCCGACTGGTGCCGCTGGTCACAAGCGACGACGGGCGGATCCTGGCCGGTTTTCTAGCCGACAAAGGGCAGTACCCCGATCTCTACGCGATGGCCGGGCTGGATCCGGCGAGCGGCGGAAACGACGAGGAGCTCCAGCCACTCATCTTCGTGTTCGAGCCGGATTTGCTCGACAATTACGGCATGGCACGGCGCGAGAATGCCAGCCTGGCCGACCACCTGTTCGCCGCAATTGCGCCCCCGGGGAAACTGCCGGTGGTGTTCGACCTGACTTTCAACGGCTTTGCCCGTTCTACCAATCTGCTGACACTGGCCTTCAGGCCACCCTTCCTGGCCGCAACACTGTGCCTGCTGATCGCGGCCATCGCGATTGCCTGGCGCGCCTTCCGGCGGTTCGGGCCGCCGCTGGCGGAAGAACGCCAGATCGCTTTCGGCAAGAGCCAGCTGGTCCGCAACAGCGCCGCGCTGATCCGCCGGACCGGCAGGCTGTACCTGCTCGGCGCGCCCTATGCGGCGATGATCCGCGCGCGCATGGCAAGGTCGCTAGGATTGCGCTCGTCCGGCAGTCCAGGCGATACCGATGCCGCAATCGACCGGCTGCTGGCCGCGCGCGGGGCGGGTGCGAACGACTTTTCCGCCCAGGCAGAGCGGCTTGGCCGTGCCCGCTCGGCCCATGAATTGCTTCGCGCCGCCCAGGCGCTCAAACAGATCGAAAGGATGCTGGACTGATGACACTCGACGAGGTGCGCGCACTTGCCGGATCGATCAGGGGAGAGATCGCCAAGGCCGTGATCGGCCAGCAGGAGATCGTCGACCATCTCCTGATCGCGCTCCTGAGTCGGGGCCATGTCCTGCTGGAAGGGCCGCCGGGGGTGGCCAAGACCTTCCTCGCACAATGCTTTGCCACCAGCCTCGGCCTCGATTTCGGGCGGATCCAGTTTACCCCGGACCTGCTGCCGGGCGATATCCTCGGCTCCAACCTGTTCAACTTCCAGACCAGCAGCTTCACCCTCACCCGCGGGCCGATTTTCTGCGATCTGCTGCTGGCTGACGAGATCAACCGCACCCCGCCCAAGACCCAGGCGGCGTTGCTGGAAGCGATGCAAGAGCGCAAGGTGACGCTGGATGGCGAGCGACACGCTCTGCCCGAACGCTTCATGGTGGTGGCAACGCAGAACCCGATCGAAAGCCAGGGCGTCTATCCGCTGCCCGAGGCGCAGCTCGACCGCTTCCTGTTCAAGCTGATCGTGGCCTATCCCAGTGCCGAGGAAGAGGCCGTTATAGTCACCCGCTATGGCGCGGGCGGCGGCGGCCATGCCGATCCGGCCGAGCTTGGGCTAAGCGCAGTGGCCGATGCCGCCACGCTTCTTGCCGCAAGCGAAGCGGTCAGGGGCGTGACGCTGGCTCCCGAAGTGGTCGATTATGTCGTCCGGCTGGTGCGGGCGACCCGCGCCAGCGCCGACCTTGCCAATGGCGCCAGCCCGCGCGCCGCCGCGTTGCTGGCCAATGCCGCGCGATCGCGCGCCGCGCTGGATGGCCGCGACTATGTCCTGCCCGACGATGTCAAGGCGCTGGCCACCGCCGTGCTGCGCCACCGCTTGATGCTGTCCCCGGCTGCGGAGATCGAGGGTCGCGACGTCGAGGCGCTGGTGGAGGAACTGATCGGGCGGACCGAGGCACCGCGTTGATTGTTCCTGCGCCCCGCGCTGTCCTGATTGCCACGCTGGC
This sequence comes from Erythrobacteraceae bacterium, assembly GCA_947479055.1. Taxonomy (GTDB): domain Bacteria; phylum Pseudomonadota; class Alphaproteobacteria; order Sphingomonadales; family Sphingomonadaceae; genus CANJYE01. Next base: position 86,683 of record CANJYE010000004.1, on the reverse strand, counting down.
CGCGCCGCTGGCGCTGCTGGTGGCCGCGCTGGAGCCGACGGCGTGGGTGCTGGTGCCCACCGCCGGTGCGGCGCTGCTGGTGCTGGTGCTGCTCGACGGGCTGGTGGCCGGGCGGCTGGAGGATGTCCGCCTGATCGCGCCCGCCGATGTCGAGGTGGGCGCACCGTTCGATTGCGTTGCGCTGGCCGACATAAGCGGCAGGCAAGGCGCCGGCGTGCCGCAAGTTGCGCTCGGTTTCGATCCCCGGCTGGGCGGAGGTGGGCGGGCGGAATTCCCGCTCGCCCCTGAGGAAGCGAGCGGCACATGGCAGGGGCGCCATGGCCTTACCGCCAACCGGCGCGGGACTGCGTCCATCACGGGGTTGTGGCTGCGCTGGCCCGGCCCGCTCGGCCTCGCCTATCGTCAGGCAAGCCGCACGCTGGCGCAGGATATCCGCATTTGGCCGGATCTTTCGCCGGTGCGCTCGCCCGCGCTGCAATTTTTCCTGCGCGACGCCGAGTTCGGGATGATCGCGCGGCGGATCAGGGGCGAGGGCAGCCAGTTTGAATCGCTGTCGGAATACCAGGCCGGCATGGATCGTCGCAGGATCGACTGGAAATCCAGCGCCCGCCACGCCAAGCTGTTCGCCCGCGAGAACGAGAGCGAGCGCAACAACCCGATCGTCTTCGCCTTCGATTGCGGCCAGGCGATGTGCGAGCCGATCGATGGGCTGCCGAAGATCGACCGGGCGGTCTCGGCGGCACTGACTGCCGCCTATGTCGCATTGAAGGGTGGCGACCGGGTCAGCCTGTTCGGCTTCGCCCAGCGCCCCGAGGTCGCCACGCCGTTCGTGACCGATGCGCGCATGTTCCACCGCTTGCAGGCCGCCGCTGCCGCGTTGGACTATCACGCGCAGGAGCCCAATTTCACCCTCGCCCTCGCAACGCTGGCAGCGCGGCTGAAGCGGCGATCGCTGGTGGTGCTGTTTTCCGATTTCACCGATCCGACCAGCGCCGAACTGATGATCGAAAGCGTCGGGCGGCTGGTGAAGCACAACTTGGTGATCTTCGTGACGATGGAAGACTCCGAACTGGCCGGCCTCGCCGCGACCGAGCCTGCCGAGATCGGCAATATCGCGACGGCTGTCAGCGCCGACACGCTGGCCCGCCAGCGCGCGCTGGTACTGCAACGGTTGCGGCAGGCGGGAGTCGATGTGATCGAAGCGCCGTGGGACCGAATCGGCTACCGTCTCATTGACCGCTATCTCGAAATCAAGCGCGCGGGAGCGATCGGCTGATGGCGTCCCGGGTAATGGCCCTGTTCGGACGACGCGAGGTTGTCCAGACCGCCGAGGTCGAGGCCGCCGCGCTGCGTTCCGACCGGTTCCGGCAGGAGCGCGAGGGCGATTGGCGGCGGCTCGATGCCATCGTCACTGCGATGGAGAAGGGCCGCCTCCGCCGCCTGTCGGATGCCGATGTGCTGGACCTGCCCGCACTTTATCGCACCGCTGCCTCGAGCCTCGCCATCGCGCGGGAAACCTCGCTCGATGCGGCCACGCTCGCCTATCTCGAGGCGCTGGTGCAGCGCGCCTGGTTCCAGGTCTATGGCCCGCGCAGTTCGCTGGCGGTGTGGTTACGCCAGTTCCTGGGAGGTGGATGGAGCGCGGCCGTGCGGGCGATCTGGGTCGATATTCTGATCGCGCTGGCGGTGATGATCACCGGCACAGTCGCCGGCTGGCTGCTCGTCGCGCATGATCCCGGCTGGTATTACGCGCTGGTGCCGCAGGATTTCCTCGATGCACGCGTGCCGGGCGCCAGCCGCGAGGTGCTGCAGGGCACGCTGTTCGGGCAGGACAAACAGGACGGCATGTCGGTCTTCGCAGCCTATCTGTTCAGCAACAACGCGCAGGTCGCGATTCTGGCCTTCGCACTGGGCTTCGCCTTCGGCGTCCCCTCGCTGCTGCTACTGGTGCAGAACACTGCCACGCTGGGGGCGATGCTGTGGCTTTATCATGGTCGCGGTTTGACTCTGGATCTTGTCGGCTGGCTGGCAGTGCATGGCACGACCGAACTGTCCGCGATCCTGCTGGCCGGCGCGGCGGGGCTGCATGTCGGACGAGCGATGGCCTTTCCCGGCCAGCGCTCGATCCTCGCCGCCGCGCAGGAAAACGGGCGGCGGGCCGCACTGGTGATGACCGGGGTGGTGCTGATGCTGATCGCAGCAGCCATGCTGGAAGGCTTCGCCCGGCAATTGATTGTCGATACGCCCACCAGACTGGGCATCGGCCTGTTCATGCTGCTGTTCTGGATCAGCTATTTCGTGACATTTGGCCGACGTGGCGCGGAAATGGGTGCGGAACCGTGAAGCGTCCCGATTGCCCCGGCCGGAACCGGACCCGGCTGCTGGTGACGCCGGAAGGGGTGGCGTTGCCCGTGACGATTGCCAGCCGCGGAGCGCGGGCCGGGGCGCTGGTGCTGGATTTCATCTTTATCCACGGCCTGATGGTGATCCTGACGCTGACTCTGCTCTACCTTGCCTTCGGAGTGCTCGGCCTCAGCGACAAGGCGGATCCATCCGGCAATACGCCCGCGGTGCTGGAATTCCTCGCGATATTGTGGATCATTCTGATGTTCCTGTTCCGCAACGCTTGGTTTCTCTATTTCGAGCTCGGCCCGCGCGGAGCGACGCCGGGCAAGCGGCTGGCCGGCATCCGTATTGCCGCGCGCGATGGGGGACGGCTCAATGTAGAGGCGGTGATCGCCCGCAATCTTCTGCGGGATATCGAGCTGTTCATGCCGTTGGTGTTCATTGCCTCGGCCAGCCAGGGTGGCGGTGACATGGGCGCGGCCGGGCTGACCGCTGCGGGCTGGTTCGCGCTGTTCATGCTGTTTCCCTTCTTCAACAAGGATGCGCTGCGGGCGGGTGACGTGATCGCGGGCACCTGGGTGATCGAGGCACCGAAACGCAAGCTGGCAGAGCTCCTCTCGCTGAGCGACGGAGCCCAGGGCCATTCGGTGGTGACCGGTGCCGACTATCGCTTTGGCGAGGAGGAGTTGTCGATCTACGGCGAATACGAACTCCAGACTCTGGAGCGGATCTTGCGCGAAGGCCGCAAGGAATCAATGGTCGCCGTAGCCGAGACAATCCGCGCCAAGATCGGCTGGACCGGTGGAGAGGGCGATGAGCACGCCTTCCTCGAAGCCTTTTACGCCCAGCTCCGCGCCCGGCTGGAGCATGCCATGCGCTTCGGCCACCGCAAGGCCGACAAGCATGGCTGAAGAATGGCGCAACGCGACTTGCAGCCCTGACCACTCATGGATAGTTTCGTAACCAATCGCTGCGGCAGGCATCGCAGCCATACAGGAGGAGATGGATCGAATGGCAACTGTCGAGGCCCCGGCCAGTAACGAATTGCTTGGCGCAACAGACGCGGAAATCGAGGATGCCGTCAAATTTGCGGACCCGATGGTACTGCGCGGCCTGCTCTATCAGCTGACCGGCGATCAGGAGCTGGAAGAGATCGCTCTTGCCACCGTGCCAATGGCCTATTTCCTGATGGACATGCCAGCGAATGATGAGGAGACGGCCAAGCTCCACCGCAAGGCGGTGGATTTCCTGAAGGCTCATCGCGACGCCGGCGCGCCGCCGCTTGAAATCGGCCCGCGCGAGCGGCTGCATAAAAGTCTCGAGCTGATCTATGCCGAACCGCTGACCGAGCTGGCGGCCGAATTCTACATTGAAGAAATGGGACTCGATCACTGGGTCCGCGCGCTCCACTGGAAAGGAAAGCCCGATCCCCGGAAACTGGAGGACTTCTCAGTTACCATCATCGGCGCCGGCCTGGGCGGGCTCAATGTCGCGGCGATGATGGAGAAGGCCGGCATCCGCTGGACGCTGGTGGAGAAGAACGACGGCGTGGGCGGGACCTGGTGGGAAAACCGCTATCCCGGCGCGCGGGTCGATACGCCGAGCCGGTCCTACAACCATGTCTTCGGCGTCGAATATGACTACCCCAACCCGTTCTGCGACTGGAAGGATAACCAACTCTATTTCGAGTGGGTGGCCGACCGCCACGATCTCCGCCGTGGCATCCGGTTCAACACCGAGGTCCACTCGCTGACCTGGAACGAAGGGGACCGGATGTGGGACATCCATGTCACCGGCCCGGACGGTGAGCACACCTTGCGCTCGAACGCGGTGTTCACCGCAGTCGGCTTCCTCAGTCGCCCCAATATGCCGGAAATCGAGGGCATGGAGACCTTCGAGGGACCCTCGTGGCACACCGCGCGCTGGCCCGAGAACTATGATCTCACGGGCAAGCGCATCGCGGTAATCGGCACCGGCGCGACCGGATACCAGATGGTGCCGGAAATCGCGCTACAGGCGGAACAGGTCACCGTGTTCCAGCGCTCGCCGCAATGGGTCTTCCCCATTCCCGGCTACCGCTCACCCTTCCCCGCCCAGGTCGGCTGGCTGGACCGCAATTTGCCGTTCCACCGCAATTTCATGCGCGCCCGATCGGGCTACACCGGCTCGTTCCCCAAGCTGACGACGATCGATCCCGAATTCGACGATCCCCATGCCTGCAACGCCCTGAACAAGACGTCGCGCGATTCCGCGATCCGCTTCCTGCGCGAGAAGCTGGGCGATGACGAGCGGGTTGCCGCCATGACGCCGGCGCACCCGGTCTGGTCGGCCCGGGCAATCATCGTTGATCCGGAATACAGCATCCTCGACGCGCTCAACCGCGACAATGTCGAACTGGTGACCTCCGGGATCGGGCGGATCAACCGCACCGGCATCGAAGCCGCCGACGGTACGCAATATGATGTCGATGCCATCGTTTACGCCACTGGCTTTCACGCCAGCGAATATCTCTATCCGATGACGGTGACCGGTCGGGACGGCAAGACGATCGACCAACTGTGGGAAGAGGGCGGCGCGCGCGCCTTTCTCGGCTGCATGATGCCGGGATTCCCCAACCTGTGGTCGCTCTATGGCCCCAACACCAACGGCCCCCTGCTGGTGTCCAGCTTCCATGAAATGATCACGCTTTACGCGCTGCAATGCATCGAGCGGCTGCTTTCCGGCGAGGAAGACACGATCGACGTCAAGGACGAGGCTTACAGGCGTTACAACCAGGACCTCGATGCCGAGAATCTCAGGAAGGTGTGGAGCGATCCGCGCACGCAGAGTTACTACTGGACGCGCCATGGCCGCTCGGCCGTGCAGAATCCTTATTCGGCACCGGACATGTGGGAGATGCTGCGCAAGCCCGACTTCGCCGACCACGAATTGCAGTAGTGCCGGAGCGACCTGGAGCGCGCACGTGAATGGTCATGCCATGGCCGATCTGATCCTGCGCGCGCCCGAATCCGCCGACATTGAGGCCTTAGCGGAGTTCGGCCGCAACAGCTTCGTGGCAAAATTCGGCCATATCTATCAGTCGCAGGACCTCGACCCTTTCCTCGAAGCCACCCATTCCCCAAGGGCGATCGCTGCCGAACTGGCCAACCCCGACCGTCTCTATCGCCTGGCAGAAATTGCTGGCAGGCTCGTCGGCTATTGCAAGCTCGGCCTCAGTTGCGGCTGGCCCGACTATGCGCGGGCTGATCGGATCATCGAACTCAAACAGCTCTATGCCGATCCGGCCATGACCGGTCGGGGTATCGGCGCGGCGCTGATGGCATGGGCACTGGATGCGGCCCGGCAACTCGGCGCTGGGGAGATCCAGCTGTCAGTCTGGAGCGAGAACGCGGGAGCCCAGAAGTTCTATGCGCGCTATGGCTTCGAAAAGCTGGCCGACATCGAATATTGGGTGGGCGGACACCGCGATGACGAGTTCCTCTTCGCCTTGCGGATCTAATTCTCTATGGGGCGGGGATGAGCTCCATCAGACCCTGGCGCGATATCGCCCGCCGCAAGAGCCGCCAGATCATGGTCGGCACCGTCCCCGTCGGCGGCGATGCGCCGATCACGGTCCAGACCATGACCAACACGCTGACATCGGATGCAGCCGCGACGATCGCGCAGATCCGCCGCTGCGAGGATGCCGGGGCGGATATCATCCGCGTTTCCTGCCCGGACGAGGACAGCACCCGCGCGCTGCGCGAAATCACCCGCGCGGCGCAGGTGCCGATCGTTGCCGACATCCATTTCCACTACAAGCGCGCGCTGGAAGCAGCCGATGCGGGCGCAGCCTGTCTCAGGATCAACCCCGGCAATATCGGCAGCTCCGAACGGGTGGCCGAAGTGGTCCGCGCCGCCAAGGCCAACGGCTGCTCGATCCGGATCGGCGTCAATGCCGGCAGCCTCGAGAAGGACTTGCTGGAAAAATACGGCGAGCCTTGCCCCGAAGCGCTGGTTGAAAGCGCGCTCGATCATATCAAACTTCTGCAGGACCATGATTTCCACGAATATAAGGTGGCGGTGAAAGCTTCCGACGTGTTCCTCGCGGTGGCCGCCTATCAGGGGCTGGCAGACGCGGTCGATTGCCCGCTGCATCTGGGTATTACGGAAGCGGGCGGGCTGATCGGCGGCACGGTCAAAAGCGCGATCGGCATCGGCAATCTGCTGTGGGCAGGGATCGGCGACACGATCCGCGTCTCGCTCTCCGCCGAACCGGAAGAGGAAGTACGGGTCGGCTTCGAAATACTGAAGTCGCTCGGCCTCAGGACGCGTGGCGTGCGGGTGGTCTCCTGCCCATCCTGCGCGCGGCAGGGCTTCGACGTGATCCGCACGGTCGAGGCGCTGGAAGCCCGGCTGTCGCACATCAAGACCCCACTCTCGCTCTCGGTGCTGGGCTGCGTGGTCAACGGCCCCGGCGAAGCGCGCGAGACCGACATCGGCATCACTGGCGGAGGTAATGGCAAGCACATGGTTTACCTCTCCGGCGTGACCGACCATCATGTGCAGAGCGAGGCAATGCTCGATCACATCGTCGAACTGGTGGAGGCCAAGGCGGCAGAGATCGAGGCAGGTTTAGGAAGCAGATGAAATGCGAACGATGGCGGCGACTCTGTCGATTCTTGCCCTTTTGGTCCTGTGTCTTGCGGAGCCTCTCATTGCCGCCCCGGTCCCGAGCGACTTCAAAGCCGTTGTCGAACGAGCGCTGCAGGGCGACCAGACTGTCGATTTCACGCTTCTGCGACAGCAGAACGCCGAACGCAGCCACTACTTCCCACTTCACTGGGCTGGTCGGGACGAAGCCATGGGCCAGATCCACGACAAGCCCGAGAGCGCACTTCGCCTTGCAAATGACCAGCTGAAGAACGACCCGCTCGACATTTTCGCTAATCTGGTTGCCGAGGCAGCCCTGCGCAAGCTGGAAAGGCCGGACGAATCGGCCAGGCATCACGCCCTGATTTCGGGGATACTCAACTCGGTCAGGGGCGGGAAGGACGGGCAGAGCCAGGAGGCGGCATGGAACGCCATTTCCGTTCCCGAGGAATATGCCGTGCTGTTTCTGATGGGTCTCGAACCCCAAGGGCAGGCACAGATCAACAAGGATGGGCATTCCTTTGACCGCATGTCGGTCAAGGACGAGGAAACCGGGCAGGAAACGGCAATCTGGTTCAATATCGATTTCTTTTTTGGAAAGGAGCTAGAATGAGGGCTTAACCGGCTTTCTCACTTCGCCTTAACCTATTGACCCTATGCCTCGTCCGGAATTGACGGACGAGTCCTGCCCATGCTCACCAAGCACCTGCCCTATCGCCTGCGCACGCGGCTTGACAGCACCCGCCATGACAAGGCGATCGCCGGGATTCTCCAGACCCCGCCGATTGAACCGCGCAACGATGGGCTGGTGCTGTTCTCGATGATCGGCACGGCAGTGCTGAAGCCCTATCTGGTGGCGGTCAAATCGCTCTGGCGGCAATTGCGGCGCGGGCGGGTGGTGATCCTCAGTGATGGCACGCTGACTGCGCAGGACCGCGCGGTACTGGCGCGCCATTGCGGCGATCCCGAAATCATCGACATCGCCCGGGTCCAAACCGGTGCCTTTCCCAAGGGCGGCTGCTGGGAACGGTTCCTGACCATCCTCGACCGTCCGCAGGGCGAATACTGGATTCAGCTCGACAGCGACACGGTGACGGTTGGTCCGGTGCCGGAACTTCAGGCCGCGCTGGCCGGCAATCGCAGCTTCACCATGCTGGGCGGCGAGGATGGCGAAGTCGGCGCGCTGGCGCTGGCCGAATTCGCCCGGCAACTCTACCCCGAAGGTCCGCAGGACGGCCATATCCAGTCGCGGATCGAATCGCGCATGGGCCAGATGCGGTCCGATGCCGGCTGGCGCTATGTTCGCGGCTGCGCGGGCTTTGCCGGCTTTGCCGCCGGCGGTCCGGGCCGCCCGTTGGCGGCGGCGTTCCTGGCGGAGATGACCCGGCTGGTTGGGCCGGACGATGTGACCAACTGGGGCACCGAACAGATCGCTTCCAATTTCCACATCGCCAACGAACCTTCGCCCGTGCTGCTGCCAGCCTGGCGTTACCTCAACTACTGGGCGGAGCCCTGGAGCTCTGAGGCGGCCTTCGTCCATTTCGTTGGCACCCATCGCTTTACCGGCAGCGCCTATGCCGACGCCAGCCGCGCGGTGATCGCCGAGTTGCTCGCCGATCGCGGTGAGGCGGTGGCCTGACACTAGGCAAACCGCCCGGTTTTGGTCTATACTCCTCTCATTGAGGGGAGATTCGATGGTGCAGACCAGTCGGCGCAGCTTCCTCGGGACAGCCGCACTCGCGGCGGGAAGCCTCGCCCTGCCCAGAACCGTTTTCGCGCAGCCTTCCGGCGTGAGCGAGCGCGGCCGCCAGATTCTCGCCATCGCCCAGCGCGAAGTCGAGCGGGCTGGCAATGTGCTGTGGCGCAAGGATATCGCCGGCATTGCCGATTTCAGCGCGATTTCCTCGGTGCCGCGCTTCCACTTTGCCAATCTCGAACGGGGAGAAGTCCGCTCCTTCCTTGTCGCGCATGGCCAGGGTTCCGACCCGGAGCATGATGGCTGGCTCAAGCTGTTTTCGAACGAATATGGCTCCAATGCCACCAGCCGGGGGGCCTATATTACCTGGGAATGGTACCAAGGCCATTACGGCACCTCAATCCGCCTTGGCGGGCTGGATCAGGACAATTCCAACACGCTGGAGCGGTCGATCGTGATGCACGCGGCTTGGTATGCCCAGCCCGACATGATCTCGAAATGGGGCAAGCTCGGTCGCAGCAATGGTTGCTTTGCGATGGGGCCCGACGATTTTTCGCAGGCCCTGCTCTATCTGTCGGGGGGGCGGCTGCTGTTCGCGGACAAGCTCGGCATCACCTGACCGCGATCAGACCCCCGGGTCCTCCACCGCTTCCACTGCCTCGTCCGTCACCCTCTGGCGTACGCTAACACGCGGCGCGGCCAGGCTCGCGAGTACCGGAGCATCGCGGCCATAAAGGTCGGGAAAACTCGCCATCACGTCGTCGATACCGGGGGCCATGGTGAAGTAGGTTATGTAGACCGGCATCGCCCGTGTCAGCGGAACCAGCGTGTAAATGCCAGACTTGGTCAGCGCGACGCCGTCTTCCGGCTTCATCCCGGCCCGCAGGATGCCGAGTGTGATCGCCAGCTCGCTCGCCCGCTCAACCCGGATGCAGCCGTGACTCAAGGCGCGATTGTCGAGATTGAACAGCTCGCGGTTGGGCGTGTCGTGCAGGAAGATCGCATGCGGGTTGGGCATGTGCAGCTTCATCAGCCCCAGCGCATTGCCCGGCCCAGGTTGCTGCACCACCGAGATGGTGCCATCCGGCGCACGGGCGACCTTGTACCCTTCGGCCCGCGCCTTGGCCGGGCTGGCCAGCAGGCGCCGCCCCAGCCCTTCGCCCACGACGATGCTTTGCGGCACGGTCCAGGTCGGGTTGAAGATCACACCTTCGACCTTCTCCGACAATTGCGGCGTTGCGGTGCGGCCGGGCTTGCCGACGATGGTCTTGTAGCTGCGGATGACCTTGCCGTTGACCATCAGCCGCAGCTGGAATTCAGGCACGTTGACGATCAGGAACTGCTTGCCCAGATCGCGCGGCAGCCAGCGCCAGCGATCCATGTTGACGCGAATGATCGACCTTCGCTCCGCGTCAGAAACGGGAGTAACGGCCAGTTCATCCCTCAGTCTGACATAGTGGAAATAGGTCGGCGCCAGACCGGCAATTACGCCGGCAACATCGTGGCGGGCGAGCGCGTCGGCCATCAGCCGTTCGGCCGGCATCAGGTCGGCATCGGGATCGAACACGAACCACTGCACCCGCTGCTGCATCGGCGTGCGGCCATCACGCATATCCTCGGCCAGCCAGCGGAAGCTGGTGCTGGCCTGCTCATTCAAAGCATCGCCCGGCCCCGCAGCGATCTGTGCAGCGAGTGCATCCGGCCGGTAATCGGCGGGATCGAGCCCGTCGGTGACACTGAGTTCAATCGAGCGGAGCAACGACCTGGCATCATCTACCGTCCAGACCTGGACCTGCGGCGGCAGAGGCAGTGTCGGGGGCAGCGGGACCGGCACGGGTTGAGGCTGGGGCTGGACGGCGGAGCTGGTTGCGGGTGGAACAAGATCGGTCGGCGCACCCTGCGCCATGGCCTGCGCGCCAGCCGGCCAAACCACCGCCATCGTCCCCAACACAACCTGTCGCCAACACTTCAACATTCCAACGGCCTCGTTTCCCCGGAGCGGGCGCAGATCAAGCCACCACAAGGCTTTCCATTTGCACCACGCAATGTGCCCGTTCCGGCGCACTCCTTCAAGGAGCGCTCATGAGCGCAGGATGAATTTTCACCGCCATCGCAACAGGGATTGCCATTCGCACCGACCAGACGCCGGGGCAATCGCCCATCCGACGCGTCCACTCTTCACCGGATCCGTGCGCGAAGGTGACGAAAGTGACAGTGGGTCATTCCGCTAATTCGCATATTTCCCTTTTCTGTCCATATACTTGTCATCATGACGACAGGGTGACACTTTGCAGTAACGAACACGGAAGGCCCCACCTTCTGAAAAAACCGGAGGCACGATGACAGGCTTCGTTCCTGTAGGAAAATGGCAAATGCGATGCGTGACGGACCGGCAAAGCGCGCCTATGCAGATGGCTACATGGCCCGCGATCATCCGTTGCTCCCCTTTGCCGCCACGACCGCCGGCATAGCGTTGTTCTCGCTGATGGACGCGCTGATGAAAGGGGCTTCGCTGGCCGTCGGCGCCTATGATGCGTTGCTGTACCGGTCACTGATCGGCACGCTGCTGATGCTACCGACATGGTATCTGGGCGGCAGCGCGCGGCCCGGTATCGACAGGATTCGAATGCATGCGCTACGCGGTGCAGTCTCGGTCGGGATGGCGCTGCTGTTTTTCGACAGCCTGACCCGCCTGCCAATCGCCGAAGCCATCGCCCTGTCCTTCATTGCCCCGCTGATCGCGCTTTACCTCGCGGCGGCCATGCTGGGCGAAGTAGTCGAACGTCGCGCCCTGTTCGCTTCGCTGCTTGGCTTCGCAGGTGTAGCAGTGATCGCCGCCGGCCGCCTTGATGGCGGTGGCTGGGACCGCTCTGGCCTGATCGGCATCGCCGAGGTGCTCGGTTCTGCCGCGCTATACGCCTGGAACCTAGTGCTCCAGCGCCGTATCGCCCAGATCGCCGACCCGCGCGAAATCGCTCTGGGGCAGAACATGACCATCGCGATGATATTGCTGCTCCCCGCCCCATGGCTGGCCGGGATGCCGGGCATCGTCACGCTCGGTCCGATCGCGGCGGCGGCGGCGCTGGCCTGCCTGTCGCTGCTGCTGATCAGCTGGGCTTATGCCAGGGCCGAAACCCAGGTGCTGGTGCCAATCGAATACAGCGCTTTCCTGTGGGCCATGCTGTTCGGCTGGTTGTTCTTTGGCGAGCGAGTCGGGGCCGCGACTCAGGCGGGGGCCGTGCTGATCGTCATCGCCTGCTGGATCGCGGCACGCAAGCCTACCGAGCAGACAGCGCTCTAACGCCAGATTTGGGCCAAAGGTGCGGGAATGGAGCGATATTGGCTGTCACCTCCCCTTGACGAGCGGCCGCTGAACGCGCATCGGCGGCGCCGACAAACGCTCTGCTGCAACCGCGAAGGCGGACGGTATCCGGCAGGGCATCCAGCACAAGGGGAACTACCCGCATGACCCAGGTCGGACAGGACACGCTCGCAACCCGCAGCACGATGAAGGTGGGCGACAAGGAAGTTACCTATTACTCGCTGAAGAAGGCGGGAGAGAAGCTGGGCGACGTATCACGCCTGCCCTTCTCGATGAAGGTCCTGCTGGAAAACCTCCTCCGTTTCGAAGATGGCGGCTTCACCGTTTCCACCGCCGATATCCAGGCGCTGGTCGACTGGCAGAACAACCCCAGCGCATCGCAGAACGAGATTCAGTATCGTCCGGCCCGCGTGCTGATGCAGGATTTTACCGGCGTGCCCTGCGTGGTCGATCTGGCCGCGATGCGCGATGCGATCGCCAAACTGGGCGGCGACACGAGCAAGATCAATCCGCTGGTACCGGTCCATCTGGTGATCGACCACTCGGTGATGGTCGATGAATTCGGCCACCCCAAGGCATTCGAGCAAAACGTCGAGATCGAATACCAGCGCAACATGGAACGCTATGACTTCCTCAAGTGGGGATCGAAAAGCCTCGACAATTTCAAGGCGGTCCCCCCGGGCACCGGCATCTGCCATCAGGTGAACCTGGAAAACATCGCTCAGGCGGTGTGGACCAGCGTTGACCCCTCCGGCGTGACCGTGGCCTATCCAGATACCTGCGTCGGCACCGACAGCCACACCACCATGATCAATGGCCTGGGCGTGCTCGGCTGGGGCGTGGGCGGGATCGAGGCGGAAGCCGCGATGCTGGGCCAGCCGGTTTCGATGCTGATCCCCGAAGTGGTCGGCTTCAAGCTGACTGGCACGCTCAACGAAGGCGTCACCGCCACCGATCTGGTGCTGACTGCCACCCAGATGCTGCGCGCCAAGGGTGTGGTCGGGCGGTTCGTGGAATATTTCGGCCCCGGTCTCGCCTCGCTCAGCCTGGCTGATCGCGCGACTCTGGCCAACATGGCGCCTGAATATGGCGCGACCTGCGGTTTCTTCGGCGTGGACGACAAGACGCTGGACTACCTGCGCCTGACCGGGCGCGAGGAAGAGCAGATCGCGCTGGTCGAAGCCTATGCCCGCGAACAGGGCCTGTGGATCGATCCGGCCGCCGCCGACCCGATCTTCACCGACACGCTCGAACTCGACATGGGCAGCGTCGTCCCTTCGCTCGCCGGGCCGAAGCGCCCACAGGACAAGGTTGCGCTCACCCAGGTTGACGATGTGTTCAACGGCGATCTCGAAACCGTCTACAAGAAAACCAACACCCGCGTCGCAGTGGAAGGCAAGGATTTCGACATCGGCGATGGCGACGTAGTAATCGCGGCCATTACCAGCTGCACCAACACCTCCAACCCTGGCGTGCTGGTTGCGGCCGGGCTCGTCGCCAAGAAGGCGGACGAACTGGGCCTCAGGCCCAAGCCCTGGGTCAAGACCAGCCTCGCCCCCGGATCACAGGTCGTGACCGACTATCTCGTGCGGGCCGGACTGCAGAGCCACCTCGACGCGGTCGGCTTCAACCTCGTCGGCTATGGCTGCACCACCTGCATCGGCAATTCCGGTCCGCTGGCCGAGCCGATCAGTGCCGCGATCAATGGCAACAACATCGTCGCAGCCTCGGTCATCTCGGGCAACCGCAACTTCGAAGGCCGCGTCAGCCCAGACGTGCGCGCCAACTTCCTCGCTTCGCCGCCGCTGGTGGTCGCCTATGCGCTCAAGGGCACGGTGACGGAAGATTTCACCACCACACCGATCGGCACCGGCAAGGATGGCAAGGCCGTTTACCTGCGCGATATCTGGCCGACCAACCTTGAAGTCGCCACCACCATGGCCGGCTGCATGGACCGCGCCATGTTCCAGGCCCGTTATGCCGACGTCTACAAGGGCGACGCACACTGGCAGGCGATCAATGTCACCGGGTCGGACACATACAGCTGGCGCGCCGGTTCCACCTACATCGCCAACCCGCCCTATTTCGAGGGCATGAGCATGACCCCGGCCGCAGTGCACGACATCATCTCTGCCCGGCCGCTGGCCATCCTCGGCGATTCGATCACCACCGACCACATCAGCCCGGCGGGTTCGATCAAGGCCGACAGCCCGGCCGGCCGCTGGCTGACCGAACATGACGTGGCCAAGGCCGATTTCAATTCCTACGGTGCGCGCCGTGGCCATCATGAAGTGATGATGCGCGGCACCTTCGCCAATATCCGCATCAAGAACGAGATGGTCCCCGGGGTCGAAGGCGGCATGTCCGTGGTCGATGGCGAAGTGATGTCGATCTATGACGCGGCGATGGCGCACAAGGCCAATGGCACCCCGCTCGTGGTGGTGGCCGGCAAGGAATATGGCACCGGCTCGAGCCGTGACTGGGCGGCCAAGGGCACCAACCTCCTGGGCGTGCGCGCGGTGATCGTGGAAAGCTTCGAACGGATCCACCGCTCCAATCTCGTGGGCATGGGCGTGCTGCCGTTGCAGTTCCCCGAAGGCACCACCCGCGAGACGCTGGGCCTGACCGGCGATGACAGCTTCACCATCCGGGGCGTCGCCAGCCTCCAGCCGCGCCAGGACGTGACGGTCGATGTCACCCGCAAGGACGGCACCACCTTCAGCTTCACCGCGCTGTGCCGGATCGATACCGCCAACGAGGTCGAATATTTCAACAATGGCGGCATCCTGCACTACGTACTGAGGAAGCTGGCGGCCTGACGCCGCCAGCCACGCGCCGGTCGAGGCGCGTTGCGGTTCGACAAGCAATAGGGGCGGCCCGCGAGGACCGCCCCTTATTCATGAAACCAACCATGAAGTGATGGATCAGGCCGCCAGTTTGCTCGCCTTGCGCTGGCGGCTGAACAGGGCGGCCGCAGCGGCGCCGAACAGCAGCGTCATCGGCGGGGCAGGAACATCGGTGCCGCCATTGGTCGACGAAGTGGTGGTGGTCGAGCTGGTCGCGCCCGACGAGGTGCTGGTCGAAGTCGAGCTGCTGGTGGATGAACTCGTCGAGGTCGAGGAACTGGTCGAGGACGATGTCGAAGAACTGCTGCTGGTCGAGGTCGAGCTGGTGACATTGCCAGAGCTCGAAGAGCTGGTGCTGACATTGCCCGAGCTTGACGAGGTCGTGCTGACATTGCCGCTGCTGCTGGTGGTCGTGCTGGTCAGGCCGCCGGTCGAGCTGGAAGTCGAGGTCGAACCACCTGAGGTCGAGGTTGAACCACCAGAAGTCGAGGATGAACTGCCGCCGCTCGAAGTCGAGGTCGAACCGCCCGAGGTGGTCGAGCTGATCACGACATTGCCGCCACTGCTGCCGCCACCGAAGAAGCCGCCGAAGAAACCGCCGCCAAAGCCCCAGCCGCCCATCGGGCCGCCACCGACGACAACGGTGCCACCACCGCCGCCGCCAGACGGCTGCGCGGGCAGCGGCGGCAGGTAGGGGGCGGGAACCATCGCCATCTGATATTCGGTCTCGCAGCATTCCTTCGGCTTTGCGATGATCCGGCGAGCCCGTTTGATGGTCTTGGGCACCTTCACATATTTGACCTGCTTGACCAGCTTGACCTGCTTGATCGATTTGACCGACTTCGCATTGGTCAGATCCGTCGAAGGGGTTTCGGCGACATGCACCGCCCCGCCCGCGAGCAGCGCGCCACCCGCCGCAACGGCGGACAATTTCGCGAGGGCCATCCGAACTGACATGGTCGCACTCTCTTTCCCCTTGCGGGAGGTACGCAGGCCCGCACAAACGGTTCTGGTACTTCCCTTCCATGCCATCAACACGCTGGAGGGTTACCAGAGCAATCGCGTTAACCTTGATTCGGACAGTTCGCGGACGTTTTTTCAGGCCCGGGCAGGCCCGCCGGGCCAAGCTGTCCCAATCTGGAACCGAAAATGCCGGAAATACGAAGGATTGCTTAACGACGGCCGGGCCGGGAGGCGCTCAATCCTGGTCGAACAGGCCGGTCTGCTGGCCGGTTGGCGGGGTGAGTCCCAGATGCTGCCAGCCACGATCGTTGAGGCAGCGCCCCCGCGCGGTGCGCGCGATCAGGCCGAGCTGGATGAGATAGGGCTCGATCACCTCCTCCACCGTGTCGCGCGGTTCGGACAGGCCGGCTGCCAGCGTTTCCACCCCCACCGGGCCACCCCGGTAAATATCCGCGATCATGGCGAGATAGCGCCGGTCCATCGCATCGAGGCCGAGCCCATCCACTTCCAGCCGGGTCAGCGCCTCGTCCGCGATCCGCGCCGTCACCACTCCATCCCCCGCCACATGGGCAAAATCGCGCACCCGCCGCAGCAGCCGCCCGGCCACCCGGGGAGTGCCCCGCGCCCGCCGCGCGATCTCGCGCGCGCCGGCCGGCTCGATCGCCATGCCGAGCAGCCCCGCGCCGCGCGTCACCACCCGTTCCAGCTCGGCCTCGGTGTAGAATTGCAGGCGGATCGGGATGCCGAAACGGTCGCGCAGCGGCGTGGTCAGCAACCCCTGCCGCGTCGTCGCGCCGACCAGCGTGAACGGCGGCAGATCGATCCGCACCGAGCGGGCGGAAGGCCCTTCACCGATGATCAGATCGAGCGCGCGATCTTCCATCGCCGGATAGAGGATTTCCTCGACCACCGGATTGAGGCGGTGGATCTCGTCGATGAACAGCACGTCGTGCGGTTCCAGATTGGTCAGCAGCGCGGCCAGATCGCCCGCCTTGGCAATGACCGGGCCGGAGGTGGCGCGAAAGCCGACGCCAAGCTCCTTCGCCACGATCTGCGCCAGCGTGGTCTTGCCCAGCCCCGGCGGGCCGAAAAACAGCACATGATCCATCGCCTCGCCCCGACTGCGGGCGGATTCGATGAACACCCGCAGATTCCCCCGCGCCGCCTCCTGTCCGACGAACTCGGCGAGGCTCTTGGGGCGCAGGGCGGCGTCCGGGTCTTCCGGCTGGCGTTGCGGGGTGAGGGCGGGGTTGGCGGTCATGGGAAGCGGCACTGGCGAGAGGGGTAATCCCACTTGCCTCCGCCATCAAGGCAGCCGTCTATGGCGAAAAAGTGGGCTGCCCAAAGATAAGCTGCACTTGCGAGCGTAAGACCGAAACCGGCAACAAGGAT
Organism: Erythrobacteraceae bacterium; assembly: GCA_947479055.1. Classification (GTDB taxonomy): domain Bacteria; phylum Pseudomonadota; class Alphaproteobacteria; order Sphingomonadales; family Sphingomonadaceae; genus CANJYE01. The sequence goes on along the minus strand of CANJYE010000004.1, from coordinate 69,486 downwards.
TCGCTTCAGCACCCCATAACCCTCCGCGCCTGGCGCACGATGGATGCTGAAGCAAGTTCAGCATGACGAGCTTGTGCGAATACAGACCCTTTCCCGTCACCCTGAACTTGTTTCAGGGTCCATTTCGCCCCACACAAGGAGCCATGCGACAGGAACGCAACCCCTGCGTCTACATCCTCGCCAGCGGGCATTACGGGACGCTGTATATCGGCGTGACGTCGGACCTGATGGCCCGGCTGTGGCAGCACCGGAACGGCGCGCTGCCGGGATTCACATCGCGCTACAAGGTCCACCGGCTGGTCCATTTCGAGATGTTCGGGGACATGGTGAACGCCATCACGCGCGAGAAGCAGCTCAAGCGCTGGCACCGGCAGTGGAAGATCAACCTGATCAACGAGGCGAACCCGGAATGGCGCGACCTGGCGGTGGGGCTGGGATTGCCCCCGCTTGCTTCGCGTGGAAGGCCCGATGGACCCTGAAACAAGTTCAGGGTGACGATGGGGGGAGGCTGCAAAAATCACCCCGCCGCCCTTTTCAGCGCCACGCGCACGAGGTCGTTCAGCCCGGCATCATCGCCCAGTTCCTCCACCGCGCGCGCTACGGCATTCGCCGCGATCACTGGCTTGAAGCCGAGGTTCTGCAAGGCCGACACCGCGTCCGCGCCCGCCGAGCCTGCCGGAGCCATCGCGATGCCGACGGCCGAACCCGCCACCACCGGCAACCCGCCCGCCTTGTCCTTCAATTCATTGACGATCCGGCTGGCCAGTTTCGGCCCCACCCCGTTCGCCCGCGACACCATTGCCGCGTCACCACCGGCACAGGCGCGTTGCAGTTCCTCGGTCGAAAGCGCGGAGAGGATCGCCAGCGCGACCTTGCTGCCCACGCCCTGCACCTGCGTCAGCAGCCGGAACCATTCCCGCTCCGCCCCGCTGGCAAAGCCGATCAGGCGCAGATCGTTCTCGCTCACCTGCAGATCGGTGAACAGGGTGCAGGTTTCGCCCGGCTCGCCCAGTGCAGACAACGTCTTGGCGCTGCAATGGACGAGGTAGCCGACGCCGCCGACGTCGATCACCGCCCAGTCGGTGCCGGTTTCCTCCAGCCGTCCCTTCAGCTTTGCGATCATGTTCTGTTCCTGAAGGATAGCAGCCCATTTGACCAGCGGATATGGACATAAGCCCACAGTTGCGTGCATGGAGCGGCCACCATGAGCGTCAACACATCCGGCCGCGTCTTCCGTTTCACCACTTGGGGGGAAAGCCATGGGCCTGCCCTGGGTGCCGTGGTTGATGGCTGTCCTCCGGGGCTCGCCATCAGCGAAGCGGCGATCCAGCCCTTTCTCGACGCGCGCCGGCCCGGCCAGTCGCGCTTCACCACCCAGCGGCAGGAGCCGGATGCGGTGCGGATTCTCTCCGGTGTGTTCGGGGGCAGGACTACCGGCACCCCGATCAGCCTGATGATCGAGAATGTCGACCAGCGCTCCAAGGACTATTCCGAGGTAGCCCTCGCTTATCGCCCGGGCCATGCGGACTATGCCTATGACGCCAAATACGGCTTTCGCGATTATCGCGGCGGCGGCCGTTCCTCCGCGCGCGAGACGGCGGCGCGGGTGGCGGCGGGCGGCGTGGCGCGGCTGGTGATCCCGGAAGTGGCAATCCAGGCCTACCTGGTCGAACTGGGCGGCGACGTCATCGACCGGGCCAATTTCGATGCGAGCGAGGTGGCCAACAACCCGTTTTTCTGCCCCGATCCCGCCGCCGCCGTGCGCTGGGAAGCGCTGGTGGACGGCGCACGCAAGGCCGGCTCCTCGCTCGGCGCGGTGGTGGAATGCGTGGCGACCGGCGTTCCCGCCGGCTGGGGCGCGCCGCTTTATGGCAAGCTCGATGCCGATCTGGCCGCCGCGATGATGAGCATCAATGCCGTGAAGGGCGTGGAAATCGGCGATGGCTTTGCCGCTGCCCGGCTGACGGGTGAACAGAACGCAGACCGGATGCGTCCCGGTAACGGCGGAGGCCCGCGCTTCCTCGACAATCACGCGGGTGGAATCGCTGGCGGCATTGCGACCGGCCAGCCGGTGGTGGTGCGGGTGGCGTTCAAGCCGACCAGCTCGATCCTGACCCCGGTGGAGACGGTCACGCGAGAAGGCGAAGCTTCGGAGATCTTCACCAAGGGGCGGCACGATCCCTGCGTAGGCATTCGTGGCGCGCCGGTGGTGGAAGCGATGATGGCGCTGACGCTGGCAGATCACAAGCTGCTGCACCGTGGGCAATGCGGCGTTTGAGGCCTAACGCGGCCGCCTGAGCACCAGGTAGAGCGCACCTGCCCCGCCGTGCCTTGGATGGGCCGGGCGGATCGCGGCAATCGCATCGCCATGCGGCCCGGCTGCCAGCCAGTCGAGAATCTTGGCCCGGATCGCGCCGCGCCGTTCACCCCGGTCGGCCGCATCGGCGGGACGGGGCTTGCCGGTCACCAGCAGCACCATCCGCGCGCCCATCGCCCGTGCCTGCGCCAGCCCGTGATCGAGCCGGGCATGGGCTGAATCGAGCGTGTGGCCATGCAGGTCGAGCGTGTAATCGGGCGCAATCGCCGCCTTGGCCAGCTTGCGTTCCCAATGCGAATCAAGCCCCCGGTCCTCGCGCAGCACCAGCGAACGGGCATGGCGCGGCGGGGTCGGGGCGGGCGGCGCAGGCGGAGCCGCGCGTTTCGCAGCGGGCGCAGGCTTTGCGCCATCGGGCGCAGGGGGTTTGGGCAGCGGCGGCATGCGTCGGCCTGCCAGCGGGGTGACGGTATGCGCCACGCGCGCCCACAGCGCGGATTCCTCGGGGCTGAGCCCGCGCGGCGGTTTCATTGCACCCCCAACCGGGCGAGCGTGCCCTTGGGCAGCAGGATATAGGCCTGGCCGCGCGCCTGCATTCCGCCTGCGATCTCCCGCGCTTCGTCACCCGCACCCCAGAACGTGTCGAAGCGGTTGGCGCCCTTGATCGCGCCGCCGGTATCCTGCGCCACCCACAGCCCCCCGGCCCGCGCATGGTCGAGCGCAAGGAATACCGGCGCGCCCAGCGGCGCAAATTGCGGGTCCGCCGCCAGCGAAGCCTCGCGCCGCAGCGGCACGCCCAGCGCACCGACTGGGCCATCGCCCTGCCGCTCGCGGAAGAAGATGTAGCTGCGGTTCTCACGCATCAGCGCGCGGCCTTCCTGGGGATGGTCGCGCAAATAGCGGACAATGCCCTGCATCGATCCGGGATAGCGTCCCGGCCCTTCGCCGATCAGCCCCCGTTCGCGCATCAGCGCGCCGATGCTGCGATAATCCCGCCCGTTCGTGCCGGCATAGCCAAGCTCGATCGCCTCGCCCTCGGGCGTGCGCAAGCGGCCCGAGCCCTGGATCTGGAGGAAGTAGAAATCGGCCGGGTCGGCGGCCCAGGCAATCTCCAGCCCCTTGCCCGCAAGCGCGCCATCCTCGATTTCGGCGCGGTCGAAATAGGGGACGATGCTGCCATCCCCGGCGCGGCGGCCGAGCGGGGGGCGGCCTGTTCGCGCGCTGTCCGGCGTGCCTTCGGGCCATGCGCGCAAGAGATCGGCGGGCAGGCCGTAGACAGGCACTTCAAAGCCTCTGCGACGTATGCGCGAACCGGCGATCTCCGGTTCGTAATAGCCGGTGGCAAAGGCCTCACCGCCGCCGATCTTTACCGTTTCGAACCAGATTTCGAAGAATTTTGCCGCCTTGCGGTATTCCCACTGGGTGGCGGCGGTGCAGGCCTCGCGCCAGTCGCTCGCCCGGGTCAGGCCGCTGCTGTCGGTGCGGGCAAGCAGTGCGGGGCAGCTGTCGATGAAGGAGACGAGTGCCGGGCCAGCATCGCCTGGAGTAAGGTCGAGCGAGGAAAGCTTCGGCCCAGGCGCAACGCCGAGCGCAATCGCCGTGCCAGCGGCAGACGGTGGCATCGTGGTAAGCGGGCCATGGGCTTCCGGAACCAGCCGGGCGCAACCGCCAATCAGCAGCAACGCGGCCAGCCACGCCAGCGTGCGCAGACCGCCCGGCATTGCCTCAGGCCTGCTGCTTGCGTCTAGTGGATTGATTTTGACATTTGCATCCCCTTGCGGTTGGAATGGGTCTGCAAGTGTCAAGATCGTAAAATCCACTAGAATCATATGCTTCTAGTGCTCCAGAAAAATTCTGACATTCGAGCGCGAACTGGCCTCACACGGTATCGAATGTCAGAATCGGACCGCTAGGCCGCATCGGTTTCTTCAAGCAGCCAGTCCGGCCCGGCGGACGTCACATCGCGCACGAAGGTCCAAACGTCCTGGCTTTCCACCGCATCGTCGAGCGATCCGGCGATGACGGCGCCTTCACGGTCACGGGTGACAGCGGCGATGTCAGCCACGAAGCGAACAGCGATTCGCGCGATCCCGCCTTCGAGGCTGGCATTTTCGATCTTGGTCTGCTCGATCCGGACAAGCCGGTTCTGGATCGATTCGCCAGCTGCCTCGCGCGCGTCGATTGCGGCAACGAAGCTGGCGTGGACATCAGGCGTACAAAGCGCAGCGAGCTCTTCCCGGTCCCCGCGCCAGAAGGCTTCCAGGATCATTCCGTAGGCCCCGCGGGCACCTTCGAGGAACGCGCGCAGTTCGAACCGGCGGTCGGTAGCGGCGATCAGGCGCAGGCCCTGTTCGGTCGGCAGCGGCAGGCCAGCCAGCTCACGCGGGCGCAGAACCACAGCGGGCGATTGCGGCGAGGGGATGGAACGGGGAGCACCTCCGGGCTGGTCGCCCTTGTCGAAGCGGGTCGGCACGATCTCTTCCTCATGCTCGGCCCGGCGACCGAGAACGGAATAGAGCCGCAGGCCGAGGAAGGCCGCGATCATGGCCAGAATGACGATTTCGACTACTTCGCCTGACACGGGACTTGCCTGCTCTCCTTGCCCGGCGCGCGCCAATGCACGCCGGTAGTGCAACCTGCCTTAAATAGGAGCGGATTACAAATGAACAACAGCTTTACCAAGGAATCTGCCTGATCGCGCGACATTGCGGCCAGCCGCGCACAGTGCTAGGCGCGCGCCCTGACATCACGGCTCCATTCCTTGCAGAAAGCGTATCCGACCATGGCCGAAGAAGGCGATATCATCACCGATCTCAACCTCGACAAGTCAGCCAATGGCGTCGATGATCTGCCCGCAGCCGGCGTGATCCAGCAGTATGTGAAGGATCTTTCGGTCGAAAATCCCAATTCGCCCGATTGCTACCAGTGGTCCGACCAGCCTGATATCGACGTCCAGTTCAACATCGCGGCCAATCGCCTGAACGATGAAGTCCATGAGGTCGAACTGAAGATCGCCATCACCGCCCGCACGCAGCAGGGAACGCTCTATGCGATCGAGCTGTCCTATTGCGGGCTGATCGGCATTCGCAACCTGCCCGACGAACAGGCCCACGCTTTCCTTTATGCCGAAGCGCCGCGCTTCCTGTTCCCCTTCGCCCGCAGCATTGTCGCCAATTCGGTGCGCGATGCCGGCTTCTCGCCGCTGATGCTGGAGCCGATCGACTTCCAGGGGCTCTATCTCCAGCAATTGCAGCAGCGCCATGCCGAACAGCAGGCCGCCGCCGCCGAAGGCCCTCCGGCCGGCAACGCTTGAGCCGGCCCGCCTGGGTCACAGGCAGATGAACATCCTTCGCGCCACCGGAACGATCGGCGGACTGACCCTGATCAGCCGCATCCTGGGCATGGTGCGCGACATGCTGATGGCTCGCTTCGTCGGCGCGGGGCTGGCGTCCGACGCCTTCCTGATCGCCTGGCGGCTGCCCAACCTGTTCCGCGCGCTGTTTGCCGAAGGGGCCTTTGCCGCAGTATTCGTGCCGCTGTTCAACCGCCGCATGGCCGAAGCCGATGCGCGCAAAGAAGGCAGCGGCAAGGCCGCCGCGATCGCCTTCGCAGGTGAAGTGCTGTCGGTGCTGTTCCCGTTTCTGGCGGTGTTCACCGCGCTGATGATTGCTCTCACCGGGCCGGTGGTGTGGGCCATGACCGGCGGCTTTCCCGACGGCGGGCCGGTCAAGTTCGCGCTGGCCGAACATCTGACCCAGATCACGTTCCCCTATCTCGCCCTGATCAGCCTTGTCTCGCTGCTGGGCGGAATCCTCAATTCGCTCAATCGTTTCTGGGTGAATGCGGCCGCGCCGATCCTGCTCAATCTCTGCATGATTTCCGCACTGCTGTTCTTCCGGGGCGATACCCAGCTGGAAACGGCGCAAACGCAGGCGATCGCCGTCACTGTCTCGGGCGCGATGCAACTGGCCTGGCTGGTGCTGGCCTGCCGCCAGTCGGGCGTGGTGCTGACGCTGTCGCGCCCGCGCCTTTCTCCCGATGTCAGGAACCTCTTGTGGCTGATCGGCCCGGCGGCGGTGGGGCAAGGTGCGATCCAGTTCAACCTGCTGGTCTCGACCTCGCTCGCCGCGCGTTACCTTCACGAAGGCGCGGTATCCTATCTCTATTATGCCGACCGGCTGAACCAGTTGCCGCTCGGCCTGCTCGGCATCGGCATCGGGACCGCAATCCTGCCGCTGCTGTCGCGCCAGATCGGCGGCGGCAATGACGCGGCGGCCAGCCACACCCAGAACCGCGCTCTGGAACTGGCGCTGTTCCTGGGCCTGCCTGCCGCCATTGCGCTGGTCGTATCAGCCACGCCGCTGGTGCGGGGCGTGTTCCAGCATGGCGCCTTCACCGCCGCCGACACGATCGGCACGGCCGGTGCGCTGGCCGCCTTTTCCTTCGGCGTTCCGGCCTATGTCCTGATCAAGGTGCTGACCCCCGGCTTCTACGCCCGCCAGGACACGAAAACGCCGGTGCGGATCGCGGTGATCTCGATGCTGTTCAATCTCGTCGGCAATCTCGTGCTGATCTGGCACTTCGCCCATGTCGGTGTGGCCATCGCCACCGCGTTTTCAGCCTGGATCAACATGCTGTTGCTTTACGGGACGCTGCACCGGCGCGGCCAGTTGCAACTGGACGCGCGGTTTCGCGCCAAGGCGCTGCGGATCATCGCGGCCGGCGCGGTAATGGGTGTGGCGCTGTGGCTGATGAACCCAATCGCCGATCCCTTCATGGCGGGCGGGACGATCGAGCGGATCGTCGCGCTTGGCGTGCTTTGCGGCGGCGGCGCGCTGGTCTATGGGGCGGCGGCGCTGCTGTTCCGGGCCTATTCGCTGCCGGAGCTGAAAGCCCAATTTTTTCGCAGGTAACAGGTCAGAACTTCATGCGCGTCGTTTCCGGAATCCAGCCCACCGGCAATCTCCACCTCGGCAATTACCTCGGCGCGATCCGCAACTGGGTGCGGATGCAGGCGGACATGGTTCGCACCGGCGGGGAATGCCTGTTCTTCCTGGCCGACCTCCACGCCATATCAATGCCCCACAACCCGGCCGAACTGGCCGGAAACACCCGCGAGATGGCCGCCGCGCTGGTCGCCTGCGGGATCGATCCGGAACGTTCGGTGCTGTTCAACCAGGCGCAGGTGCCAGCCCATGCCGAGCTGCAATGGCTGCTCAACGGTACCGCCCGGATGGGCTGGCTCAATCGCATGACCCAGTTCAAGGACAAATCCGGCAAGAACCGCGAAGGGGCTTCGGTCGCGCTGTTCACCTATCCGGTGCTGCAGGCCGCCGACGTGCTGCTTTACCAGGCCACGCATGTCCCGGTGGGCGAAGACCAGAAGCAGCATCTCGAACTGGCGCGCGACATTGCCCAGAAGTTCAACAACGACTTCGGCAACGGTACGGACATCTTCACCCTGCCCGATCCGATCATCCCGCCAGAAGCGGCCCGGATCATGAGCCTGCGCGACGGTTCGGCCAAGATGAGCAAGTCCGATCCCTCGGATATGAGCAGGATCAACCTGACCGACGATGCCGACACCATCATGCAGAAGGTGAAGAAGGCCCGGACCGATCCCGAACCCCTGCCGGGCGAACCGGAAGGGCTGGCAGGTCGGCCCGAAGCCGCCAATCTGGTCGGCATTTATGCCGCGCTGGAAGGCATATCGGTGAACAGCGTGCTGCGCGATTTTGCCGGCAAGGGCTTTGGCGCGTTCAAGCCGGCCCTGGGCGAACTGCTGGTCAGCCACCTCGCGCCGATCAACGCCCGCTTCGTGGCGCTCAAGGATGACCGTACCGCACTCGAAGCCATCCTCGCCAAGGGCGCGGTCAGGGCCCGGGAACGGGCCGCACCGACCCTGGCCGCAGCCTATGCCGCGCTTGGGCTGGTGCGTGGCTGATCGCATGTCCTGCACCAAAAGGGGGCGGGCCGTTTCATTCAAGGGCTATTCAGTTGCCATTCGCCATAATTGCGGCACATGATGGGCAAGTGGCGCCCGGACACTTGAAACCCTCCGGTAGCCGACCCGTTTGGAGAGAATTTATGATGACCGATAAGGCAATAACGCTGGGTCGCAGCCTGAAAATTGCGGTGGTGGCGCTGATGCTGGCCGGACTGGCCGCCTGCGCCTCGCCGTTCAACGCCGATGTGAAGCGCTTCCAGAGCCAGCTGCCCGCCCCGCAAGGCCAGAGCTTCGCGGTGGTGGCAGATGATCCCGCGCTGGCGGGCGGGCTAGAATTCGCGCAATATGCGGGCTACGTCCGCGCCCAGATGCTCAAGCTGGGCTACACCGAAGCCGCGCCCGAACAGGCCAGCCTGCTGGTCCGCTTCGACTATGGCGTCGATCAGGGTCGGGAAAAGGTCACCACCTCCGGCTTCAGTGATCCGTTCTATTCGCCGTGGTACGGCTATCGCCCCTATTGGGGACGCGGCGGGTTCTATCACGGCGGCTTCGGCGGCTGGGGCTATGGCTGGAACGATTCCTTCATGGGCGGCGGGGTGGAAAGCTACACCGTCTACACGAGCGGCATCGAGCTGAAGATCGACCGCGCCGCCGACAAGGCCCGCCTGTTCGAAGGCAAGGCCGAAGCGGTCTCCACATCCAACCGCCTGCAATATCTGGTGCCGAACCTGGTCGAGGCGATGTTCACCGACTTCCCCGGCAATACCGGCGAAACGGTCCGCATCTCGATCGCGCCCGAGAAGACAGCCGCCAAAAAGAAGTAGGGCGACTGGCCGCCGCGTAGGCAATCATTTCAAAGGGCGGATCCGGCAACGGCTCCGCCCTTTTCGATTGGCTCAGCCTTGACGCAGGTTCTCCACCCCGCCGGTTGAGCCGAAGCCGCCGCTGCCGCGCGTCGTCTCGTCCAGTTCCGCCACTTCGATCCAGCCCGCGCGCGTGACCGGAGCCAGCACCAGCTGCGCCACCCGATCGCCGCGATGGATTGCGAAACTTTCGGTGCCATGGTTGATCAGGATCACTTTCAACTCGCCGCGATAATCGGAGTCGATCGTCCCCGGGGTGTTCGGCACGCTGATGCCATGCTTGAGCGCAAGGCCGGAACGCGGGCGGACCTGGATTTCGAAACCTTCCGGGATCGCCACCGAAAGCCCGGTCGCCACCGCACGGCGCGCGCCCGGCTCCAGCGTCACGTCCTCTGCCGCCAACACATCCATCCCGGCGGCACCGGTGGTGGCGTAGCGCGGCAGTTCCAGCCCTTCGCCATGCGGCAGGCGCCTGACCTGGACCGGGACATCAATTGGTGAGGGCATCGGCAATCTTCTCCATCAGCCGCCGCGCGACCTCGTCCTTGGGCAGATTATCCCAGCTGTCCACGCCGTCCTCGGTAACGATGTGGACGCGGTTGTCGGTGCCGCCCATGACATCGCCCGACACATCATTGGCCACGATCCAGTCCGCGCCCTTGCGCAGCCGCTTGGACTTGGCATGTTCGATCACGTCATCGGTTTCTGCCGCAAAGCCAACTACCAGCGCCGGACGCTTAGTGCCCGAAGCAATGGTTGCGAGAATATCGGGATTTTCGACCAGCCGCAGCGCGGGAGGTGCGCTCTGGCGCTTCTTCATCTTGGATGTCGCCACCTCCTCGGTCCGCCAGTCGGCCACGGCCGCCACCATCACGGCGGCATCGGCCGGCAGCGCCTTTTTCACCGCCGCAGCCATTTCGCGGGCTGATTCGACATCGATCCGATCGACCCCGGGCGGGGTTGGCAGCGCGACCGGCCCGGACACCAGCGTCACCCGCGCGCCCAAGGCCGCCGCCGCCCCGGCGATGGCATAGCCCTGCCGCCCGGACGAACGGTTGGCGATATAGCGCACCGGATCGATCGGCTCATGCGTCGGCCCGGCAGTAACGAGGACATGCTTGCCGAACAGCGGACGATGTTCCGGCGCGAGCTCGAAATCGGGCTGGCCTGCGAGCGGGTCGGCAAGCGGATCGCCCGGCAGCGGCACGCTAGGGATATCCTCCAGCGTCAGCGGATCGACGCCGCCGTCCGCGCCGAACACCTCGGGCGGGGACTGCATCGGATTAACTTCGTGGTTGATCGCCTCGGCATCGGTCGGCGGCGCTGCCCGCGCCTTGCCCTTGACCGCCAGCACTGGCCCGCCGGGGGTCGGTTCAGGCAGATCGCTGCCCGGCAGCGGCACTTCCCCGGGCAGTAGCTCGACCGGCGCCCACTCGTCATCCGGCCCCCAATCTTCAGCCGATACAGCCGCCTCGTCGCGCCGGATGCTGCGGGGAATGATCGAGGCCAGCAGGTTGCCAAGACTGATCCGGCTGCCGCCGTCGTCCTCGCCCGGCTCGTCACCCCAATCGCCGTGTGCCGGAACGCCCCCCTCGCCGCCCACCATTGCGGCGATCGCGGCCCAGACCTCGGTCGGCTCAGGCAGGCGCCCGGGGCCGAACTCGCCGCAGGCCATCGGCCCCTCGTCCGGTTCCAGCACATGAACGCCGGCCTTGCGCAGCCACATTACGTTGCGGGCGGTTGCCTCGTGCTCCCACATCCGCACATTCATCGCCGGCACGGCCATGACCGGCTTGTTGGTGGCAAGGATCAACGTGGTGGCGAGATCGTCGGCAATCCCGGCGGCCATCTTGGCGAGGAGATCAGCCGTGGCCGGGCACACCACCACCAGATCGGCTTCGCGGCTGAGCTGGATATGGCCCATCTCGGCCTCGTTCTTGAGATCCCACAGCGTGGTATAGACCGGATTCTCGCTCAGCGCGGCAAGGCTCATCGGGGTAACGAACTGGGAACCGCCCTCGGTCAGGACGCAAGTCACCACCCCCCCGCCCCGACGGATCAGGCGGACAAGTTCGCAGGCCTTGTAGGCAGCGATCCCGCCACCGACGACCAGAAGGATTTTCGGCTCAGCCATGGTTTACCCGAAGTTGCGATGGCACGGCACTATACGCATTCGCTTTACTTAGTATGGTTAACGCGCAACAAGCTTGGGCGATAGGGAAAAGAGGGGAGAATGCACATGCGACTGATGCTTACCGCGCTGGTATTCCTGATTGGCTTGTTTTTCGTCGGGATGGCTCTGGCGTTCATCCTGACACCGCTGTCGGTCTCGGCCATGGTGGCGGTCAATCCGGCCGGCGATCCGCATACCATGTCGACCTTGCGGGGCGATTTCGCCGGGTTTTTCGGCATCGTCGGGATCAGCGCCCTGTGGGGCGCATGGAAATGCCGGGGTGACCTGCTGCTGCTGCCCGCCCTCGCAATGATCATCGTCGTGATCGGCCGCTTTGTCGGCTATTCGCAGGATGGCGGATTTGAAGGGCTCGGCGGCGTCATCGGCCTCGAATTGCTGTTCGCCGCGATATTCCTGTGGTCTCGCAGCGTGCTCCCGCATCATGCCCTGAAGGATGTGGGCGACTAACCCACCCAGCCAAGCGTGGCGGCGGCCCAGATCGCGCCGCCGCCCGCAAGGGCCGCCAGAACATAGCCCCACGCGCCGCTGCGCCGCCTGTCCCACACCAGCGGGATTTCCGGCAGCGGCGGCGCTTCGGGCGCGCCACCTCTGGCCGGGAACTTGTCTTCCAGCCGCTGCACCAGAGCGGGCAGGCGCAGCAGGGTTTGCGCCGTTTCGCGCAATTTGTCGGCCAGCGCGGCTTCAGGCCCAAGTTCGTCGCGGATCCAGGCGCGCACATAGGGCGCAGAAACGTCCCACATGTTGATCTGCGGATCGAGCTGGGTGGCGATCCCCTCGACCATCACCATGGTCTTTTGCAGCAGCAGCAGGTGCGGCTGGGTCTGCATGTCGAAATCGCGGGTGATGGCAAACAGCCCGTCCAGCATCTGGCCAACCGACAGCTCGCTCACCGGCTTGCCCCGCATCGGTTCGCCCACGGCCCGCAGCGCGGTGGCGAATTCATCGATCGAGTGGTAGCTCGGCACGTATTGCGCCTCGAAATGAATCTCGGCGACGCGGCGGTAATTGCCGGTGGTCAGGCCGTAGAGGATCTCGGCCAACCATTGCCGGGCGCGCCGGTCGATCCGGCCCATGATTCCGAAATCGATCGCTGCGATGGTCCCGTCGGCCTGCACGAACAGATTGCCCTGATGCATATCGGCATGGAAGAACCCGCCGTCGATCGCCTGGGTGAGAAAGGCCAGAACCAGCCGGCTGGCAAGGCCCGGCAGATCATGTCCCGCCGCACGCAGCGCCGCGAGATCGCTGATCTTGATGCCATCGACCCATGCAATCGTCAGGACCCGGCCATTGGTGCGGTCCCAGTCGATGTCGGGCACGCGATAGAGCGGATAGCCTTTCATCGCTTCGGCCAGTTCGCTCGCGGAGGCGGCCTCGCGCCGCAGGTCCAGTTCGCTGTTGGTCCAGCGCTTGAAATTGGCGATGGTCAGGCGCGGCCGCAGTCGCCCCGCCTCGCCGCCCAGCGCCTCGAGATGGGCCGCGGCCCATTCATAGGTGGCGATGTCGCGGGCGAACCGTTCACGGATGCCCGGGCGCAGCACCTTGACTGCCACCGTCCGGCCATCGTTGGTCACCGCCCGGTGGACCTGTGCGATCGAGGCCGCGCCGACCGGCACCGGATCGATCGAGGCGAACAGGTTGTCGATCGGCTGGGCGAAGCTGCGCTCGATCTCGGCGCGAATCGCTTCGAACGGCACGGGCGGCAGGCTGTCCTGCAGGCTGAGGAGATTGCGGGCCGCGCCTTCGCCCACCAGATCGGGCCGGGTGGCCAGGGTCTGGCCAAGCTTGATCGCCGCCGGGCCGATCGCCTGGAATGCGCCGGCGTAGTCCGGCTCTTGCGGCTGGAAAGTGCCTAAGCGGGCGAGCCGCAACAGCCGCCGGACCTGAACGGGTGTATTGCCATCCCGCTCGATCCCGCGCAGCGCGCCATGGCGGGCGAGGGTGCGGCCCCAGCATAGCAGACGCCAGACATGCGATGCCGGACCCGTCATCCGGTCAGATCTTCCAGCCGGAATGGATTGCCACCAAGCCGCCCAGGATCGGTTCCACCTTTGTGCGGGTGAACCCGGCGTGCCGGATCATCGCTTCGAATTCCGGCATCGGCGGAAAGCGGCGGATCGATTCGACCAGATAGCGATAGCTGTCCGCGTCCCCGGCAATCGCCTGTCCCAGCTGAGGAACGAGCTTGTGCGAATAGAGATCGTAGATTTCCTTGAAGCCCGGCCATTCGGTGGTCGAGAATTCAAGACAGAAAAACCGCCCGCCAAACTTGAGCACGCGGAACGCCTCGGCCAGGGCAAGATCGATCCGGGTGACGTTGCGGATACCGAAAGCAATCGTGTAGGCGTCGAAAAAACGTGCCGGGAAGCTCAGCTCCTCCGCATTCTGGCGCGACCATACCAGGCTGTCGATCCCCCGTTGCATCGCCCGTTCGATCCCGACATCGAGCATGTCCTGATTGATGTCCGACACCGTCACCTCGGCACCCTCGGCCGCAAGGCGGAAGGCGATGTCGCCGGTGCCGCCGGCCATGTCGAGGATCGCTTCGCCGGGCCGGGGCTTCACGCGCCGCACGAAGCGGTCCTTCCACAAGCGGTGCATGCCGGCCGACATGGCATCGTTCATGATGTCGTACTTGCGCGCGACTTGCGAGAAGACGGCGCCCACGCGCTCGGTCTTCTCCTCGGGGCTGACCTCTTCGTAGCCGAAGGAAACGCGATCATTCATGGTCCGGCGCTTTAGGGGCAATTGCAGCGGGGGCAAAGGGTGTTAGGGAAGTTGCCATGCCGGAACTTCCCGAAGTCGAAACCACCGTGCGCGGACTGGCCAGGGTTCTGGATGGTCAGCAGCTGACTCGCGTGGCGGTCAACCGCCCCGATCTGCGCCGCCCCTTCCCGCCTGACCTGGTACAGGCGCTGACCGGCGCGACCGTGACCGGGCTGGGCCGCCGCGCCAAATACGGGCTGATCCATACCGATCGCGAGCTCACCATGATCTTCCACCTGGGGATGAGCGGGCGCTGGCGGATCGATCCCGAAGTGCCGGACAAGCACGATCACCTGCTGCTCGAAACCGCGAGGGGCCATGTGCTGGCGCTGAACGACCCGCGCCGATTCGGCTCGGTCGACCTCGCCGAAACCGCGGCGCTGACCAACTGGCAGGGCTTCCGGGCGATGGGGCCGGAACCGCTGGGCGGGGAATTTACCCCTGCCCATCTCCACCGCGCACTGGCCGGGCGAATCGCCGCGATCAAGCTTATGCTGCTCGACCAGAAGATCGTCTCGGGGTTGGGCAACATATATGTCTGCGAGGCGCTGAACCGGGCAGGAATAAGCCCGCACCGCCCGGCCGGACAGATCGGCAAGCCCGCGCTGGCCCGGCTGGTCCCGGCAATCAAAGCGGTGCTGGCCGAAGCGATCGAAGCGGGCGGCTCGACCATCCGCGATTACGTCCAACCCGACGGGGAACTTGGCTATTTCGCCAGTAGTTGGCGGGTCTATGGCCGCGAGGGGGAGGCCTGCCCCTGCGGCGGCACGGTCGAGCGCTTTGCCCAGGGCGGACGCAGCAGCTGGTGGTGCGCCAGATGCCAGAAGTAACAGCGGCAACTCAGGTCCGCGCATCAGCTTGACGATCCGGGCCCCTGCCGCTAAGGGCCGCGCTTCAATCGCGGGGCAGGGCTGTTTCATGACAGTTCCGGGTCCCGCGTTTCTACGGAATTGACACAGAAAAGCGCGCTGTATCGATACGGCGCAAGTGAAGGATAGACATGGCCAATACGCCGCAAGCCCGCAAGCGCATCCGCCGCAACGACCGCCGCGCCGAAATCAACGGTGCCCGCATTAGCCGCATTCGCAGCTTCGTGAAGAAGGTCGAAGCCGCCATTGCCGGTGGTGACAAGCCCGCCGCCCAGGCTGCCCTCAAGGATGCCCAGCCGGAACTGGCCCGCGGGATCGCCCGTGGCGTGCTTCACAGGAACACCGCTGCCCGCAAGATGTCGCGACTCACCAAGCGAGTCGCCGCTCTCTGAGCAGGCATCCGATTCGCGCCTCCAGGGGCGCTGTCACGGAACGGAAATGGAACAGGGCCGGGGGCAATTCCCCCGGCCTTTTTTGCATCTGCAATGCCGCGACGCGGCAAATCGCGCAAAGCCTAGGGCTTCCCGCGATTCGCGCAGTCCGAGCAGGAATTTCCTTGGTAAACAGACCCCTAAACACTCCCCTGCGGGGTTCGGATGAGTCAACATCTTTATTTCAGTTTTTTTACGCCTCGCCCCCTTTGCTCCTTGGCTCAAGGGCTTCATAAACAGGCCACGCCCGGGCTGACGGCACGGGCTTCACAAGACGGATATCGGTTTTCCCAGCGGGGCTCCTCTGGCTTCCCGTTGGCGTGGCATATGCCTGCGTAGAGGGACGTGGGACATGCCACTGTGGGAACCATGCCTGTTGCGTGTGTGGCTGGCGGGGGATTGAATGACCAAGAATGGCACTTACGGCGATCAACGGTCGCCGACCGCCAAGAGGCGCGCAACGGGTGAGAACATTGTGGAAGATGCGGAGGCAGTAAACCTGGCGGCGGATTGGGCCGACATCAGCCAGGGGCTGCGCAAGGATCTTGGCCAGCAGTTGCACAGCCAGTGGATCAAGCCGATCCAGCTTGGCACCTTCTGCAAGGAAACCGGCACCCTCGACCTGTTCCTGCCAACCGAATTTTCCGCCAACTGGGTGCAGGACCGTTTCGCCGACCGGCTTTCACTGGCCTGGAAAATCGCTCGTGCCGAAGTGCGCCACGTCCGCATCTCGGTCCATCCCGGTCGGCGCCAGATTTCCGAACTGAGCATTTCGGGCGAACCAATGCTGCGCGGCGGCGGCCGTGCCGCTAATGATGGCGCGGAAGGCGGCATGCCGATGGCGGCCGGCACGATCGGCGCGCAGGGCTTCACCTCTTCGGTCGGGCTCGACCCCTCGCTGACTTTTGCGGCTTTCGTCACCGGTAAGTCCAACGTGCTGGCCTGCAACGCGGCCGAACGAATGGCCAAGGTCGAAGCGCCCCAATTTTCGCCACTGTACCTCAAGGCATCGACCGGCCAGGGCAAGACCCACCTGCTTCACGCGATTGGCCATGCCTATCTCGGTGCCCATCCCCGCGCACGGATTTTTTACTGCTCGGCCGAACGCTTCATGGTCGAATTCGTCCAGGCGCTGCGCCAGAACGAGACGATCGAGTTCAAGGCCCGGCTGCGCGGCTTCGACCTGCTGCTGGTGGACGATATCCAGTTCATCATCGGCAAGGCCGCCGCGCAGGAGGAACTGCTCTACACGATCGATGCGCTGCTGGCCGAAGGCAAGCGGCTGGTGTTCGCCGCCGATCGTGCCCCGCAGGCGCTGGACGGGGTGGAGCAGCGCCTGCTGTCGCGCCTGTCGATGGGCCTTGTCGCCGACATGCAGCCTGCCGATATCGAGCTGCGCCGCCTGATCCTCGATTCCAAGCTGACCAAGTTCGCCCCGCTCGAAGTGCCGTCGGACGTGATCGAATTCCTCGCCCGCACGATCAACCGCAACGTGCGCGAACTGGTCGGCGGCCTCAACAAGCTGATCGCCTATGCCCAGCTGACCGGGCAGGAAGTCTCGCTCCAGCTGGCCGAGGAACAGCTGACCGACATCCTCTCGGCCAACCGCCGCAGGATCACCATCGACGAGATCCAGCGCACCGTCTGCCAGTTCTACCGGGTCGACCGCTCCGAGATGTCGAGCAAGCGCCGCGCCCGCGCGGTGGTCCGCCCGCGACAGGTGGCGATGTATCTCGCCAAGGTGCTGACCCCGCGCAGCTACCCGGAAATCGGCCGCAAGTTCGGCGGGCGCGATCATTCGACCGTGATCCACGCCGTCCGCCTGATCGAGGATCTGCGCCAGCGCGATGCCGACATGGATGGCGACGTCCGCAGCCTGCTGCGCCAGCTGGAAAGCTGATTGTCGACAGTCTTGTCACAGCTTTTGAACAGGCGTGTGAACCTCATCCGGCGCGTTGTCCTGAAAGCCATCCTGCTCTAAGCGGCTTGGCATGACTCACGCCGCCGCCCTTCCTGCCTCCCTGTGGCAAGCGATCTTGCGCGGCATTCCCGGGCATTGCCCGCGTTGCGGCGGTGCCCGGCTGTTTCGCCAGTGGCTGAAGCCGGTGGATCGCTGCCCGTCCTGCCTGATCGACCTGACCCACCAGCGGGCAGACGATTTCCCGGCCTATATCGCCATCCTGCTGACCGGCCATCTGGTCGCACCGATCATCATCATGTTGTCGCTCGAATTCGATCTCTCGCCGCTCGCCATGTTCGCAATCATCATTCCGCTGGTCTTGGTGCTGATGCTGGGCATGCTGCAACCGGCCAAGGGCGCGGTGATCGCGGCGCAATGGTGGTTCGGCATGCACGGCTTCGTCAGGGAACGACCGACGGGGCTGGAATGACGTTGCCGCCCGAACGCCTTTCCCGCTTTGCCCGCCACATCGTCCTGCCCGAGATCGGTGGGGCGGGGCAGGTGGCGCTGGCGGGCGCGCATGTCGTGCTGGTCGGGCTGGGCGGGATCGGCAGCCCTGCGTTGCAATATCTGGCCGGCGCGGGGATCGGGCGGCTGACCCTGATCGACGACGACCGGGTCGAGGAAAGCAATCTCCAGCGCCAGACGATCTTCGCCAGCGACGACCTCGGTCGGCTGAAGGCCGAGGCGGCGGGCGCATGGGTTGCCCGGTTCGATCCGGTGCTGGATTGCACCGCGCTACCAGTGCGAATCACTGCCGCCAACGCCGACGAACTGATCGCGGGTGCCAGCGTGGTTCTGGACGGCTGCGACAATTTTGCCACCCGTCTTGC
This sequence comes from Erythrobacteraceae bacterium, assembly GCA_947479055.1. Classification (GTDB taxonomy): domain Bacteria; phylum Pseudomonadota; class Alphaproteobacteria; order Sphingomonadales; family Sphingomonadaceae; genus CANJYE01. The sequence continues at coordinate 51,309 of CANJYE010000004.1, read as the reverse complement.
CGTATCGGACACTTGTGTCGCTGCCCGGGTGCCGCTGGTCAGCGCTGCGGTCGGGCGATTCCAGGGGCAGGTCGCCGCCTTTGCCGGGCATCTGCCCGGCCATGCCTGCTATCGCTGCTTCGTGGGCTATGCTTTCGATGCCGAGGATTGCGACAGCTGTGCCGACGACGGGATGCTGGGCGCGATGGCGGGATGGACTGCCAGTCTCGCCGCTATGCAGGCCCTGCGGGTGATCCTGGAAGGAGTGAGCGCGCTGGGCGACCCGCAATGGGGGCGTCTGCACCTGCTCGACGGGCTGAAACCGGCGCTGCGCACACTCACCATCGCCAAGGACCCGGCCTGCCGGATCTGTTCAGGACTGTAGCATCTCCGCCACCCACTCCGGCACCACGTCGGTGGCCGGGCCAAGCCGCGATTCGTGGAACCAGACCGATCCCTGGCTCGGTTCGAGATTGAGCTCAAGTGTCCGCGCCCCGCATTCGCGCGCATCGCGCACGAAGCCGGCGGCCGGATAGACCGCGCCGGAGGTCCCGATCGAAACGAACAGGTCCGCCTGCCGGATCGCGGCATAGATCCGCTCCATCCCGTAGGGCATCTCGCCGAACCACACGACATCGGGCCGCAAAGCACGGGCTCCGCATGCTGGACAGGCCGGCCGGTCGATCAGCGGCCCGGTCCAGCGCGAGCGCCGGTCGCAGGCAGTGCACCAGGCGTTGAGATGCTCGCCATGCATGTGCAGCACGCGCCTTGACCCGGCCCGCTCGTGCAGATCATCGACATTCTGGGTGACGAGCAGCAACTCGCCCTTCCACTGCGCATCGAGGATCGCCAGCGCTTCATGCGCGAAATTGGGCAGCTTGGCCTGCACCGCCTCGCGCCGCAGGTCGTAGAAGCGCAGGACCAAATTGGGATCGCGCTCAAAGGCCTCGGGCGTGGCGACATCTTCCACCCGGTGCTGTTCCCACAGCCCACCACTATCGCGGAACGTGTCGATGCCGCTTTCGGCGCTTATTCCCGCGCCGGTGAGGATGACGATATTGCGTGGACGTTCCATGTCGCCCATGAAGCACGCACAATCAGGGACAGGCAATGGCAAGAATCGGCATTATCGGCAGCGCAGGGCGCATGGGCCAGGCGCTGGCACGCGCGGTAGACGCGGCGGGCTGCACGCTTTCGGGCGGGATCGATCAGGGTGGCGATCCCGTCGCTCTGGCAAAGGCCAGCGACGTGCTTGTCGATTTCTCCGCCCCCGGCGCGCTTCAGGCCAATCTCGAAGCGGCGGTTGCGGTCGGCATTCCGATGGTGGTCGGCACGACCGGCCTTTCCGCAGCCAACCATGCGGCGATCGATGCGGCAGCAGACAGGATCGCCATTCTCCAGACCGGCAACACTTCGCTGGGAGTGACCCTGCTGGCCCATCTCGTACAGGAGGCCGCCGCGCGACTGGGCGCGGACTGGGATGTGGAAGTGGTCGAGATGCACCACCGCATGAAGGTCGATGCGCCTTCCGGCACCGCGCTGCTGCTAGGCGAAGCGGCGGCGGCAGGGCGTGGGATCGATCTGGCTTCCCACAGCGAGCGCGGGCGTGATGGCTACACCGGCGCCCGCGCGACCGGGGCGATCGGCTTCGCCTCGCTGCGGGGCGGCACGGTGGCCGGGGAACACAGCGTGATCCTGGCGGGAGACGGGGAACGCATCACCCTGTCGCACAGTGCGGAGGACCGCATCATCTTCGCCCATGGTGCGGTCCGCGCAGCCCAATGGCTGCTGGCCCAGCCCGCCGGACGCCATGTCATGCGTGACGTGCTGGGCCTTTGACCAGAGACCAGATCTTCGAATTTTTCCGCATTCTCGCCGAGGATAACCCCTCGCCCGAGACGGAGCTCGAATTCGGCAATGTTTACCAGCTGTTGGTCGCAGTGGTGCTGTCTGCACAGGCGACCGACGTGGGCGTCAACAAGGCCACCAGAAAGCTGTTCAGCGCGGTCAAGACCCCGCACCAGATGATCGAGCTGGGCGAGGAAGGGCTCAAGCAGCACATCAGGACCATCGGCCTGTTCAACGCCAAGGCGAAGAACGTGATCGCCCTGTCCGGGCTCCTGATCGAACGGTTCGGCGGCGAAGTTCCGCAGGACCGCGACCTTTTGACCACCCTGCCCGGCGTCGGCCGCAAGACCGCCAATGTGGTGATGAACTGCGCCTTCGGAGCGGAGACTTTCGCGGTCGATACCCATGTCTTCCGCGTCTCCAACCGCACTGGCCTCGCCAAGGGCAAGAGCGTGGAGAAGGTCGAGGCCCTGCTGGAGAAGCGGGTGCCGCAACCGTTCCGGCGCCATGCCCATCAGTGGCTGATCCTGCTGGGCCGTTATACCTGCAAGGCGCGGCAGCCGGAATGCTGGCGCTGCCCGGTGGCAGGGCCATGCGGTTTCCGGCAGAAGGTGCTGGAACCAAAGGCCGGTGCGAAAGTTGCCGAAAAGACACTGCGGAAAATGGCGTCCTGATCCGTCATTGATTCATTGGAGGACATACGATGACCAAGCTTCCACTCCTGATTGCTCCGCTGGCGCTGCTGGCGCTGGCCGGCTGCAACGAAGATCACCCCGGCAGCAATGCTGTCTCCAGAGCCCCTGCCGCCAAGGTGGTGGGGCCAGCCGAGGATTGCCTGTCGATTACTTCGATGAACGGCACCACCGTGCATGATGATTACACCATCGACTTCAAGGCCGGCAGCCGGACCTATCGCAACACCCTGCCCTATCGCTGCCCCGGCCTCGGCTTCGAGAAGGCGTTCTCCTACGAGACCTCGCTGTCGCAGCTGTGCAGCACCGACATCATCCATGTCCTGCGCAGTACGGGCGGCACGCCGGATCACGGGGCGTCCTGCGGCCTCGGCCAGTTCGTGCCGGTCGAACTGGTGAAGTAACTAAGACTACTGCTCCGGATCGAGATTGAGCCCGCGGCGCCCATCGGCGGCGGTGTGGGCTGGTGCGTGCGGCGGTTCTTCCTCTGGCGGCAGCAGCGGCTGGAGCATGCCTTCGCTGCGGGTGATCACCGATGTCGCCACCGCATTGCCGACGATGTTGGTGGCTGACCGGCCCATGTCGAGGAAGGTATCGACCCCCAGCAGGAGCGCGATCCCTTCCACCGGCAGGCCGAACTGGCTGAGCGTGGCGGCAATCACCACCAGGCTCGCCCTTGGCACCCCGGCAATGCCCTTGGACGTCACCATCAGCGTCAGCAACATCAGCACCTGCTGGGTCAGCGTCAGCTCGATCCCATAGGCCTGCGCGATGAAAATCGTCGCAAAGCTCATGTACATCATCGAGCCGTCGAGATTGAAGCTGTAGCCCAGCGGCAGGATGAAACCCGAAATGCGGCGCGGCACGCCGAAGCGGTCGAGCTGTTCGAACAGCTTGGGCAGCCCCGCTTCCGAACTGGCGGTGGAGAAGGTCACCAGCACCGGCTCGCGGATATAGCGGATCAGGGTGAAGATCCGCCGTCCCAGGAACAGTCCACCCAGCGTCAGCAGGATGATCCACAGCAGAGCGAGGCCGAAATAGAATTCGCTCACCAGCACGCCATAAGTGGCGATGATCCCCAGACCCTTGGTCGCCACCACGCTGGCAATCGCCCCGAACACCGCGAAGGGGGCAAAGCGCATCACATAATCGGTGATCTGGAGCATCAGCTCGGCCAGCGCCTCGCACCCCCGCACCAGCACTTCGCCCTTCTCGCGGATCGCGGTCAGCGCGATGCCGGTGAACAGCGAGAACACGAGAATCTGAAGAATATTGTTCTGCGCCATCGCGTCGAAGGCGCTGGTCGGGAAGATTTCCAGCACGAAATGGCGCAGCGACAAGTCCTTCGTCGCCAGTTCGCCCACTTCGGGCGCGGCCTTCAGCGCGAGGCTTTCACCCGGGCGGAAAGCATTGACCAGCACCATGCCGAGGCTGAGCGAAATGAGGCTGGCGCTGATGAACCAGCCCAGCGCCTTCGCCCCGATCCGGCCGAGCGCGGCGCTGTCGCCCATCCCGGCGATCCCGGTGACGATAGTGGCGAACACCAGCGGGGCGATGATCATCTTGATCAGCTTGAGGAAGACGTCGGGCAGCAGCTTGAGATAATCGGCAATGGCCGCGATATCCTCGCCGCCGCGCTGGTTGAGCGCAAAGCCCACCGCAATGCCCAGCACCATGGCGAGGATGATATAGAGTGTCAGCCGCTTCGCCATGCCTGCTACCTTGTGCTGCGCGCATCCTTCGACAAGCTCAGGATGAGCGGAAGTTTCGCCGGGACCCGTTCATCCTGAGCTTGTCGAAAGACGCAAACCGGCCTCGGCAATCCGCCGGTAAATCCGGGCCAATGCCGTCAGGTCAGCCATTGCCACCGCCTCGTCGCGCTTGTGCATGGTGGCATTGGCGAGGCCGAACTCGATCACCGGGCAGAAATGCTTGAGGAAGCGCGCGTCGGACGTGCCGCCGCTGGTCGAGGCTTCGGGTTCGATCCCCGTTTCCGCTTTCACCGCCGCCGCGACCATCGCCGAAAAGGCTCCGGGCGGGGTCAGAAACGGTTCGCCCGAAATCACCGCGCGGGCGCTGCCGCCATGGCGTGCGGCGATTTCCGCGACCATTTGCGACAGGCTCTTGCCGCTGTGGCAATCATTGAAGCGGATCGAGATACGGGCCGTGGCCTTCGCCGGGATGACATTGGTGGCGGTATTGCCGACCGAGATATCGGTAATCTCGAGGTTGGAGGGCTGGAACCAGTCCGTCCCCTCGTCCAGCACCAGCGCGTCCAGTTCCACCAGCAGCGCGAGAAGCCGGGGCACCGGATTGTCGGCAAGATGCGGATAGGCAACGTGGCCCTGCGTGCCGGCCACTTCCAGCCAGATATTGACCGAACCGCGCCGCCCGATCTTCATCATGTCGCCCAGCCGGCTGGCCGAGGTCGGCTCGCCCACCAGGCAGAGGTCGGGAATGGTGCCGAGCGCGCGGATCGCGTCCATCAACACCGGCGTGCCGAAAGTGGCCGCGCCTTCCTCGTCGCCGGTGATGATGAGGCTAAGCGTGCCCGCTTCGGGCGGAATGTCGCGCACCGCTGCCACCATCGCCGCGATCGAACCCTTCATATCGACCGCGCCGCGCCCGTAGAGCAGGTCTCCGCGTCGCTCGGGCATGAACGGCGCGCTGGTCCAGCCTTCGCCCGGCGGAACCACGTCGAGATGGCCGGCAAAGGCGAAATGGCGCGAGCCGGGCGGACCCTGGCGGATCGCGAACAGGTTCTCGACCGGCCCGTCGGGCGCTTCGCCCGCCAGCGCGCGGTGGATTGTGAAGCCTACCGGCACCAGCATCGCTTCGAGGCAATCGAACACCAGCCCCTCGGCCGGGGTCACGCTGGGGCAGGCGATCAGCGCCTCGGCCAGTTCGACGACGTCGGAAGTCTCGCTCATGGCGTTGCCTGCGGGGCTTCCCATTGCGCGATCACCCATTCCTCGTCCTCGGCGCCCTGAACCCAGGCCTGCATCCATTCATGCTCCCACAGCGCATCGACATAGGCCTGGGCGAAGCCGGGCAGGCGGACGCCATAGGTGAGAAAGCGGCTGGCGATCGGGGCATAGAAGATGTCGGCGGCGCTGAAGGTGCCGAACAGGAACGGTCCGCCGCTGCCGAAGCGCGCCCGCGCCTCCGCCCACAGGGTGAGGATGCGCACGATGTTGACCTGCACCTCGTCGGGGAAGTCCAGCCCCGTGAACCGCTTGCGCACGTTCATCGGCATCTGGCGGCGCAGCGGCAGGTAGGAGCTGTGCATTTCCGCCACCATCGAACGGGCCATCCCGCGCGCGGCATCCTCCTTCGGCCAGAACCGGTCGCGCCCGACCTTGTCGGCGAGATATTCGACGATGGCGAGACTGTCCCAGATCACCGCATCGCCATCCCACAGGATCGGCACCTTGCCCGATGACGGCGCGATCTCGCCCCACTCGCGCTTGGCCTCTTCCCAGTCGTCGCCCGAAATGTTGACCGTGATTTCCTCGAAGGAAAGGCCCGATTGCTTGGCCGCCAGCCAGCCGCGCAGCGACCAGCTGGAGTAGTTCCTGTTGCCGATGATGAGTTTCATGGAACGCCCTGATTGCCGTGAAGGCCGATCTAGTCGTTCAGGCTGGCGCTGTCGAGGCTGAACGGGTGGCCTGCGCGACAATAGCGGATGCGGTAACGCGCCAGGCTTGCCGTCCCGACTCGCGCATTATAGGCAGGCGCCACGACGCCAGACCACCCATCGGAACAACCATGGACTTCATCGCCACGCCACCCGGCGGCATTCTGCCCGACTATCCGCTCACCCCCCAGGGGGACGGCAGCCATGCCTCCACCATCTTCTTTCCGGCGCGGTTCTGTGGCGTCGAAGGGGTGGTCCATGGCGGAGTGATTTCGATGTATTTCGACGAACTGCTCGGTGCGGTCGCCAATCATGCGCCCGGCGACTGGTGGGCCACCGCCAGCCTGCACATCGATTACCGCGCGCCCAGCCCGATCGGCCAGATGCTGCGCGCGATTGTCCAGCCGGTCGAGCGCGAAGGCCGCAAATGCAGGGTGCGCGGCCAGTTGTATGCGGGCGACGTGCTGTGCGCCGAGGCCGAGGGGCTGTTCGTCAAGGTGCGGTGAGGAGGGCCTAAATCTCCGCGTCCGCCAGCACCGCGGCGCGCAGTTCGGCGATGCCCATGCCCTTTTCCGACGAGGTGACATGCACGACCGGGAAGGCCGCCGGGTGTTTCCTCGCCTCCGCTTCGGTTTCGGCCAGCACTGCGGCGAGTTCGCTCGCCTTGATCTTGTCGGCCTTGGTCAGCACCACGCGATAGACTGCTGCTGCCTCGTCCAGCATGGTCATCATCTCGCGGTCGACCTCCTTCACCCCGTGGCGCGCATCGACCAGCACAAGCGTGCGTTTCAGCACCGCCCGCCCGCGCAGGAAATCGCGCACCAGCTTGCGCCATTTGTCGACCACCTGGAGCGGGGCCTTGGCAAAGCCGTAGCCGGGCATGTCGACCAGCCGGAACAGCGTGGGCTCGCCCACTTCGAAGAAATTCAGCTCCTGCGTCCGGCCAGGCGTGACCGAAGTGCGGGCGATCGACTTGCGCCCGGTCAACGCGTTGAGCAGCGAGCTCTTGCCGACGTTGGAACGGCCGCAGAAGGCGATTTCCGGCACCACCGGATCGGGCAGGAACTGCAAGGAAGGGGCAGACTTCAGGAACTCCACCCGCCCGGAAAAGAGCTTGCGGGCGCGTTCGGTCAGGTCCGTATCGGGCTGGGTGTCGTCCATAGCGGATGCGGGGCAGGCCTCAGGCCTGATCCCCACGCTCCTTCTTCCTGGCCAGATTGGTCTTGTCCTTGTCGACCTGCACCTTGAGCTGAGGATGGCGGCTGTAGAGGAACTGCTGCTGGGCAATGGTCAGCACGTTGGAGGTGATCCAGTAGATCAGCAGCCCCGCCGCGAACGGTGCCATCACAAACATCAGCACCCACGGCATGATCGCGAAGACCTGCTGCTGGACCGGGTCCATCGCCGCCGGGTTGAGCTTGAACTGGAGATACATGGTAATCCCCAGCAGCACGGCGAGAACGCCGATCGCGAGGAAGCTGGGCGGGGTGAACGGCAGGAGGCCGAACAGGTTGAGGATATGCAGCGGATCGGGCGCGGACAGATCCCTGATCCACAGCACGAAGGGCTGGTGGCGCATTTCGATCGTCAGCAGCAGGGTCTTGTAAAGTGCGAAGAAGATCGGGATCTGCACCAGGATCGGCAGACAGCCGGCCAGCGGATTGACCCCTTCCTGCTTATACAGCGCCATGGTTTCCTGCTGGAGCTTGGCGCGGTCATCCTTGTAGCGTTCCTGCAGCACTTTCAGCTTGGGCTGGATCGCCCGCATCGCCGCCATCGAGGCGAACTGGCGCTGGGCGATCGGGAACATCACACCACGGATGATCAGTGTGAGCAGGATGATCGCCACGCCGAAATTGCCGGACAGGCTGAACAGCTTGTCGAGCAGCAGGAAGATCGGCCGTTCGAACCAGCGGAACCAGCCCCAGTCGATCGACAGGCCGAATTTCTCGATCCCGCTTGCCTCGTAGCGATCGAGCACCGCGCTTTCCTTGGCCCCGGCAAACAGCCTGGTGGTGCGGCTGACCTGCTGGCCGGCACCGACCGTGACCGGCTGGTAGATCAGGTCGGCGCGGAAATGCCCGGGATCGACCGCGCGGAAATCGCCCGAGGGGCTAGCCCCCACCTGCGGCACCAGCGCGGACAGCCAGTAGATGTCGGTAAAGCCGATCCAGTTGACCCGGCCGGTCGGGGCGACTTTGCCCGCTTCCGCAACATCCTTGTAATTGTTGCTGAAATTGACTGACCCGTCAAAGGCGCCGAGCGGCCCGGAATGGACATTCCAGGTGTCGGTGCTGGCGGTGGCATCGGTCCGGTTGATCAGCGCAAAGGGCCGCGCGACCATCATTGTCTGGCCGCGGTTGGTCACCGTCTGGGTAGCAGTAATGAGATAGTCCCGGTCGATCTCGAGCCGGATCGCGAAGCTCTGGCCGGTGAGATTGGTCCAGCGCAGCGTCAGGGGGGTGGCCGGGGTCAACTTCTGCCCTTCGACCTGCCAGACTGTGGCGGGGCCGGGCAATTGCGCCCCTTCACCCACCCAGCCGAACTGGGCGAAATATTGCGCGGGCGTGCCGGCCGGGGAGAACAGCCGGGTCGGGCCGCTGTCCTTCTCCACATGGGCACGGTGGCGGCGAATGGTGAGATCGTCGATCACCGCGCCGACCGGGTTGACCGAACCGGCCAGCCCCGGCGCATCGATCGGCACGCGGCCGGGCGATTTCAGCGCGGTGACGAGATCGCGCGCTTCCTCGGCGATCTGGACCGGATCGGTCAGCCCGCCTTCGCGGGTCGGCTTGGGCTTGACGGCGGCACTGGCTGCGGGCGCATCGGCCTTCTGCGTGACTGCGGGCTTGCCGGCGTTCGGATAGAACCACCGGATCGCATATTCCGATCCGAACAGCAGCAGCCCGGACAGCAGCACGGCCAATATCAGGTTCCGCTGATTGCTCACTTGTGATCCTTAATTCGATTCGCCTGATCGGCTTGTTGCGCGGCCAGATTGCAGTTCAGGGCACCGGATCATACCCGTGCCCCCCCCACGGGTGGCAGCGCAATAGACGCTTCGCCGCCAGCCATCCACCCTTGATTGCACCATGCCGCTGCAGGGCCTCTATCGCATATTCCGAGCACGACGGAGCGAAGCGGCAACTCGGCTGCAGGATGCGCGAGGGGCCAAGCTGCCAGGCGCGGGCGAGGAGGATCAGCAGCCGCTTCACTTCCTCGGTCCTCTTGGCTTGCGCGGCGGATCGCCCTTGCCCTCAGCGGCCCGGGCCAGCGCCAGCGAGAGTTCTTCCCGCAGCTTGCCGAAATCGCGTTCCACCCCGCCTTCGCGGCCTATCAGCACGTGATCATGGTCAGCCAGCCCTTCGCGGGGCAGGGCCGCGCGCAGCAGCTCGCGAAAGCGGCGCTTCATCCGGTTGCGGACCACGGCATTGCCGATCCGCTTGGTGACCGTGATGCCGAACCGCTTTCCCTGTCCGCCGTTGGGGCGGGCCAGCAGCACGAAACCGGGCCTTGCCACGCGCAAGCCCCGGTTGGCAGCAACGAAATCGGAGCGACGCGTCAGAACCGCCAGCGGCGGCTCCCCTGCGGGTTCGCGAGCGGATTCGCTCAGGCGGACAGCTTCTTGCGGCCACGAGCGCGGCGGGCGCGCAGGACGGCACGGCCGCCGACAGTGGCCGTGCGGGCACGGAAGCCGTGGCGGCGGGCGCGCACGAGATTGCTGGGCTGGAAAGTGCGCTTCATTTTGAAACCCTCTAGAATTCATTATTGGCAGCCGCTGCGGCACCAACAAAACAGCCGCCAGCCCCGAAGGGGACAGCCATTGCATGGGCGCGGCGGTTAGTGGAGCAGCGGCCCCAAGTCAAGATAGGCCAACATCGGCGCGGCCTGTTGCGAGCGATCGGCCTTCACCCACTGGCGCATATCCTGCGCGCTCAGCCAGCGCGCCTCGGAAAAAGGCACCGAATTGGTCATCGCATAGAAGGCGGTCGCCTCGTCCTCGGCCATGCCCATTTCGCGGTAAAAGGCCAGGTATCGGCGGTTTTCCGGGGCATTAGCAGAAAAGTCGCCGGCCTGAAGCCCACTTTCGTCCAACCACGCGTGGACGGCGAATTCCGCCCCGTCATCGATCCGGCGACTGACACCGGCCAGGAACAGCTCGACCGCGCCGGAGCGGACTGATCCGCCATCGGGCACATGGGTTTGCAGCCCGGCGGCGCGAATCATCCTGCCAAGTCGAAGATTGGCGAGATCGTCCTCCGTGCCCGGGCAGTCGCGCATTTCCAGCAGGGCCAGCCCCGGATGGTCGCGCAGCATCGCGGCAAACTGCGCCGGTGAGCGGGCGTCCGTCACCCCATCCAGCGCGGCGCGGGTAGCGTCGATCACCCGGAACGGACCGTAGGCTTCGTCTGTGCGGGACTGTGCGGCAACGAGCCGCGCCGCCCCTTCGCCAGCCCATGCAGGGCCGGACAGCATCGTCAGCATCAGGGCCATGATGGCAAGCAAACTGCGCATGGTGCAGGCATGCAGCCATCCGGCCTGCGGGATTCCCAACAAAGGCGGTTAGTTTCACGCTAACGCTGCGCCCCCTCGACAGCGCCGCACCTTGCGCTATCGTCTCCATTACAGGGGCTTGAGGGGGTTTGCGCGTGGTCGCACTGGTATCGACGGTGGCCTATCTCGGGCTTGAAGCGCGCGGGGTCGAAGTGCAGTGTCAGGTCGCGCCGGGCCTGCCGCGCTTCGCCATCGTCGGCCTGCCCGACAAGGCGGTGGGCGAAAGCCGCGAACGGGTGCAGGCCGCGCTGGCGGCCATGGGTCTGTCACTGCCGCCCAAGCGGATAACCATCAACCTCTCCCCGGCTGACCTGCCCAAGGAAGGCTCGCATTACGATCTGCCGATCGCGCTGGCGCTGCTCGCCGCGATGGGCGTGACCGATGCCGAACAATTACAGGACTGGGTGGCGGTGGGCGAATTGTCGCTGGACGGGCGGATCGTCGCCTCGCCCGGCGTGCTGCTGGCCGCGATCCGCGCCAGCGGGCTGGACAAGGGGCTGATCTGCCCGGCGGTGCAGGGCGGCGAAGCGCGCTGGGCCAGCGGCATCCCGATCTGCGCCGCGCCCGACCTCGTCAGCCTGCTCAACCACCTCAAGGGCACGCAGACCCTGCCCCAGCCCCGGCTGGGCGAGGCCGAGGCGCGCGCGCCGGGGCCGGATCTGAAGCAGGTCAAGGGCCAGGAAACCGCCCGCCGCGCGCTGGAAATCGCGGCGGCCGGCGGGCACAATCTGCTGATGATCGGACCGCCGGGCGCGGGCAAGTCCCTGCTGGCCAGCTGCCTGCCCGGCATCCTGCCCGAACTGACCCCGGCCGAGGCGCTGGAAGTCTCGATGGTCGCCTCGGTCGCCGGGACGCTGGAAGAAGGGCGGATCAGCCGCACCCGCCCGTTCCGCGCGCCTCACCATTCGGCCTCGATGGCAGCGCTGACCGGCGGCGGGCTGAAAGTCCGGCCGGGCGAGGTGAGCCTTGCGCATCTTGGCGTGCTGTTTCTGGATGAATTGCCCGAATTCCAGCGCCCGGTGCTCGATTCGCTGCGCCAGCCGCTGGAAACCGGCGAAGTCAGCGTGGCGCGGGCCAATGCCCATGTCACGTTCCCGGCGCGGGTCCAGCTGATCGCGGCGATGAACCCGTGCCGCTGCGGCCATCTGGGCGATCCGGCGCTGGCCTGTTCGCGCGCGCCGCGCTGCGCCGCCGATTACCAGTCACGCGTCTCCGGCCCGCTGCTGGACCGGATCGATCTGCATGTCGAAGTCGATCCGGTCAGCGCCGCCGATCTGGCCCTGCCCCCGCCGACGGAAGGATCGGCCCAGGTGGCCGCCCGCGTGGCGCAGGCCCGCGCGATCCAGACCGCGCGGCTGGAAGGCACAACCATGCGCGGCAATGCCGAACTCGATGGCGACGCGTTGGAAGCCCATGCCACACCGGACGAGCCGGGGCGGCAGTTGCTGATGCAGGCAGCAGCAGCGATGCACCTGTCCGCGCGCGGCTATACCCGCATGCTGCGCGTGGCCCGCACCATCGCCGATCTTGCCGGGGCGGAGGGGATCGGCCGAATCCACGTGGCCGAAGCGCTCAGCTACCGCAGGGTCGCGCCCAGGGCGTGAGAGTCTGAATCCTTCCCGCCTCGGCTGGCCAGGGCGAGGATCGTGAACATCGCCGCCGCCACCGCCACCAGCACGGCCGTGATCACCAGAGACATGACGTAATCATGCTGCATGTCGTGGAGCTTGCCGAGCAGATAGGGGAAGCCGAACAGGAACGGGATCTTGAGGAAATAGGCGAGACCCATCGCCCGGCTGACATTGGCCGGCCCGAACAGTTCGGTGATCGCCGCGCCATGCATCGCCACCACCGAACCCATCGTCGCCCCGAACAGGCCGGAGATGAGGTAGAGCGGCTGGAGCTGGAGCACGAGGCCAAAGGCGATCCACAAGCCGGCGAGAATCCCGCCGCCCAGCACCAGCGAAGGCAGCGCGCCGATCCGGTCGATCAGCCAGCCGAACACGAACACGCCCAGCACCGTGCCAAGGCCATAGGCCGACAGGACGGACGCCGCGAGCGTGAGGTCGATCCCCTTGTCGGCGATGATCTGGTAGCCATGGGTGGTATAGGCCACGCCCGAGCCGGTGAGTACGCCGACGCCCAGGTTGAGCACCCAGAAACGCCATCTCGCCAGCAACTGGCCATTTGTCAGGATTGCGGAAGGCTGGGGCATGGGCACGACATCGTCCGCCGCCACCGCCAGCGCGGCCACGGCGTCCGGCCGTTCGCGCACCATCGCGATCAGCGGCAGCAGCAGGAGATATCCGGCGGCCAGCACGCCAAACAGCAATGGCCGCCCGCCCGCCTCGATCAGCCAGGCCGCGCCGGGCGGGACGACCAGCAGGAATATGGGGACATTGGCGAGGCTGAGCGCCTTGCCGCGATCCTTGTCGAACCAGCGGCTGACCAGAGTGGCCACCGTCACTGGCCCCAGAATGCAGGAACTGGGCCCGATCAGCAGGGCATAGGCGGCAAGCACCCAGTAGATATGCGGAGCGAAGGCGACGACCAGGCTGCCGGCGGCACCCAGCGCGACCCCGGCGACCAGCAGCACCCGCAAGGGTACGCGTTGCAGCAGGATACCAACAACAGGAGACATCAGACCAAGCGCGAGAAGTTGCAGGCTGGTGGCGATCGACGCCATCGCCCGGGTCGTGGCAAGATCATGCTCGATCGTGGCAAGCGCCGCACCATAGGCGACGATCGAAGTCACCACTCCCCAGTTCTGGAGAACGGATGCGATGCCGGCCATTTTCCATGCCGTGCCGGTGGTGCTGCCCATGTCTGCTCTCCCGCTTGCTGTCTTTTTGGCCGGCCTGGTGCCGGAACCTCAGCCCATTGCGCGGCTGTCGTAATAGTCCCGCCAGGCGAGAATCTTGCCGTCGTCGCCGATTTCGAAGATGCCCATCACTCTCAGCGCCAGGAATTCCTGCCCTTCGGCGTTGACGAAGCGGTCGACCCGTTCGGTGAACACCCGGTTGCCGTCGGCGCAGATGGCCAGCATGTCCACCGGCATGCGCGCGAAGCCGGCCTGTTCCACGAAAGCGTCGATCATCGGCATCGCTTCTTCCGCGCCGCGCGTGACCGACATGTTGACATTGTCCCACACCCCATCGGTGCCAAGGCTTTCGCGCAGGGCGGCGCGGATTTCATCGATGCCGACATTCCAGCGATCGAGGAAGCGGGTGACGGTTTCAATCGGGGTCATTCAGGCTCTCCTTGTTGCCACGCACCGGGCCGCGCTGGTCGGCACGCCACGCCGATCATGATGTCGGCAATCACACGAGTCTTCCCCTCCCGGAATGACTGTAAAGGAGGGGCTACCGTGCCTGCCCGGTCGGCGCAATCGCCAGTTTGGTAATCAGGAAAGAAGCGCGCGCGCGATCAGCTCGGCTTCCAGCGCGGCGGCATCGTGGAACAAATGCCCCTGCCAGCCGCGCGCCTGCGCGGCGGCGATATTGGCGGGATTGTCATCGATGAAGAACAGGTCCTGCGGCGGATGGCCGAAGCGCTGTTCGGCAATGCGGTAGATCGCCGGATCGGGCTTGGCGACCTTTTCCACCCCCGAGACCACGATATCGCGGAAATGGTCGAACAACGGATGGAGCGGGCGGAATTCCTGCCAGAAGCGATCGGCGAAATTGGTCAGCGCGAACAGCGGCACTGCGCGCGCAGCCAGCCGTTCGACCAGCTCGGGCGTGCCGGGAACCAGCCCGGGTATCGTCTCGGTAAAGCGGGTGGCGTAGGCCCGGATCAGCCCGGCACTATCGGGATAGAGCGCAATCCGTTCCGCCACCATCTCGTCGAGGTCGCGGCCTGCGTCATGCTGGTGATGCCATTGTTCAGTGACAACATGGGTCACGAACCATTCCAACCGGTCCGAATCGTCGATCAGCTTGCGGAACAGGCAGCGCAGGTCCCACTGGACCAGTACCCGGCCCACGTCGAACACTACGGCGGTCATGGTCTTGTCGCTCCGGCGAAGGGGCAAGCCCGTCTGCGCCGGAACCGCGAGATCAGCCCTGGCGCGCCTTGAAGCGGCGGTTGGTCTTGTTGATCACATAGGTGCGGCCACGACGGCGAATCACGCGGTTATCCCGGTGGCGGCCCTTGAGCGACTTGAGGCTGTTGCGGATCTTCATCGTTTCGGTCCAAAGAATCAGTGCGCCGGAGACAATTCTCTGGCTGGAAAAACAAGCCCGGGCCGTTAGGGGTCAGGCATGGCGAAGTCAACCGGAAAGCCCCGATTGTGAGCGAGCAGGCCGACATTGTAGTGATCGGGGCCGGCGTGGTCGGCCTTGCCATCGCGCGCGCCTGCTCCCTGGCGGGGCTGGCGCCGCTCGTGCTCGACGCGGCCGGATCGTTCGGACAGGGGATCAGTTCGCGCAACAGCGAGGTGATCCATGCCGGGCTCTATTACCCGCCCGGCTCTCTGAAGGCCCGGTTGTGCGTAGCGGGGCGGGCGATGCTCTACCGCTATTGCGCGGATCGCGGCGTGCCGCACAAGCGCCTGGGCAAGCTGGTGATCGCCGCCAACCCGGCAGAGATCCCGGCGCTGGACGCGATCGAGCGCAGCGCGGCGAGCGCGGGAGTGGACGATCTGGTCCGGCTGGACGGGCGCGAAGCCGCCGCGCTGGAACCGGCGCTGGATTGCTATCAGGCGCTGCTTTCCCCCTCGACCGGGATTATTGATGCCCATGCGCTGATGCTCCAGCTGCTGGCCGATACGGAGAACGACGGTGGCCAGTTCGTGCCGCATTGCCGGGTGACAGCGCTCACCCGCGCAAGCGGCGGCTGGGCGGTGCATATCGAGGGCAGCGAGGAACCGGCGGTGTTGGCCGCGCGGGTGGTCAATGCCGGGGGCCTCGGCGCCCACGCCATCGCCGCGCGGACCGAAGGGCTCGGGCCCGGCCATGTCCCCCAGGTCCGCTATGCGCGCGGCAATTATTTCACCTATGCCGGTCGGCAACCCTTCACCCGGCTGATCTATCCGGTGCCGGTGCCGGGCGGTCTGGGCACGCATCTGACGCTCGACATGGCCGGGCAGGTGCGCTTCGGGCCGGATGTGGAATGGATCGAAGAACCGGATTTCACGGTCGATCCGGAACGCAAGGCGGGGTTTGTTGCGGCCGCGCAGGCGATCTGGCCCACGCTCGATCCCGAGCGGCTGGAACCGGGCTACGCCGGGATACGCCCCAAGCTGTCCGGCCCGGGCGAGCCGGCCGCGGATTTCCGGATCGACGGGCCGGAGGCGCATGGGCGGGCCGGGCTGGTCAATCTGTTCGGGATCGAATCACCCGGCCTCACCGCCAGCCTCGCGATCGCCGGACTGGTGATCGAGAGGATGGGCATTGCGCCCGGTCACGCCAGCCCATAAGCGGTCAGCGTTTCACCGCGCAGCCAGTCGAGGGGTCAGGACATTGGAGCCCAGCCGCAAGCATTTCATCAATCCCCAGCTGCTGGCGCCCAATGTCAGGGAAGTAGACGTTTCGCTCGACCGTCTGGCCCCGATCATCGCGCTTGGGCCCGAAATCCAGAAGATCACCCGACAGGTCGAACGACTGACCCTGCCCGGCGGGCTCAATATGGAAGTGCTGCATCCAACCTCCTGGAACAGCGATCTGCTTTGGATCGCGGCGGACGACGAGGCGACCTACCGCCATTTCGAAACCCTGTTCCACGCACTGGGCGTGGCTGAGCACGTTGCCGACCATATCGCGTTCGACCGCGAGATCAGGCTCTACAACGCGATGTTCGTCTCGCGCAGCCATTGCCGGGAACATTACTGGCACACCGATTGGTCCGGCAGCAACAACGACGGCTTCACCTTTTTGACACCGGTCAGCGACAATTGCGGCGACATTGACCTCGATTATCGCGACATCCGCAATGAGATCCGGACCTATCGTTACCGCAAGGGCAAGGGGATCATGTTCGCCGATTTCTTCAATCATTCCACGGCACCCGGCCAATCCGACAAGCCGGCTGTGCTGCTGGCCCTGCAGTTCGGAACGGACAGGATGGAGCAGTGGGGCGAGATGCTGAGCGGCAATTACCAGGGCGGGTTCCATTGCCGACCGGACGGGGTCTTCGTGCGCACCACCAGATATCGCGAGGAGCTGGCCTGATTGGGGCCTGATCAACCGCCCCTGATTTCTGTCAGCTTGCGTTCCCACGCCATGGCATGAGTGATGATCTGGTCGAGATCGGCATATTGCGGTTGCCACGGCAGCGTTGCCTTGATCCGGCGGTTGTCGGAAATCAGCGCATCGGGATCGCCCGCCCGGCGCGGGCTCATTCGCCGGTCGAGCTTCTGGTTGGTCACCCGGTCGACCGCGTCCAGCACTTCCAGCACCGAAAAGCCCCGGCCATAGCCGCAGTTCATCGTCAGCGAACGCTCCGGCCCGGCCATCAGCGCTTCCAGCGCCAGCACATGGGCGGCGGCCAGATCGCTGACATGGATATAGTCGCGCACGCCGGTGCCATCGGGCGTGTCGTAATCGGTGCCGAACACCTCGACATGGCTGCGCTTGCCGAGCGCAGCCTCGACAGCGACCTTGATCAGATGGGTCGCCCCGGCGGTCGATTGCCCGCTGCGAGCCTGCGGATCGGCCCCGGCGACGTTGAAATAGCGGAGCGCGCAATAGTTCAGCGGATGCGCCCGCGCGGTGTCTGCCAGCATGAATTCGGTCATCAGCTTGGACATGCCATAGGGATTGATCGGCAGCTTCGGACTGTCTTCGCTGACCGGCGAGACTTCAGGGATGCCATAGGTGGCGGCTGTGGAGCTGAAGATGAAATGCTTCAGCCCGCCCTTCACCGCCGCTTCCAGCAGCGCGCGGCTCTTTGCGGTGTTGTTGTGATAATATTTGAGCGGATTCTCGACCGATTCCGGCACAATGATCGAACCGGCGAAATGCATGATCGCCTGCGTGCCCTGCTCGGCAAAGATCCGCGCCAGCAGGCCCGCATCCTCGATATCGCCTTCATACAGCGGCACACTTTCGGGTACCGCAAAGCGGAAACCGGTGGTGAGATTGTCGATCACGGCCACCTTCCAGCCAGCATCGACCAGGGCGAGAACAGCGTGGCTGCCGATATAGCCGGCGCCACCGGTGACGAGCACAGGAATATTCTGGGTCATGATGCCGCGCGCGTTAGCATGGAGGGCCCGCGAAGTCATTAACTTGCCCCACAATTTTTCGTTCAGGCGCCATCAAGCGGGGCGGGCGTAGCAGGTGGATCATGCACAAATCCGTTCCGCTCGCCAGTTTCCTTGCCCTGTCCGCCCTGGCCTGTGCCGCACCGGTGCTGGCGCATCCAGGCGGACCGGGCTGGGGCAACCCTGGATGGGGATCGATGGAGCACGACCGCCGGGACCGCACCGGCTCCGATGCTGAAGGCAAGGTGGTGGTCAACCGCTTCATGGCCGACGGCGCGACGGCAGAGGTGCTGGGCCATGGCCGGATCGCCGTCAGCGCGACGCCCGAAGGCGACCAGCCCGCCGATCCGCGCGAGCTCGCAACATGTGAAGCGGCAGTGATCGATCAGCTCGCCCACGCCGGATATGACACCGCCACCCCCGATCCCGCCGCTGGCCAGCTGACCGAAGTGCGCGTCACGCATGCCATGCTCCAGCCGCAGGAAGCCCCGCACAAGCCGGTCAGCGGCGCGATGAGCGTGGGGGTTGGCAACCGTGGCTCGATGATGGGCATGGAACTGAACATCGACATGACCAAGCCGCGCGCGGCGCTGATGTCCACCCGGCTCGAAGTGCGCATTCGCGACCGGGCGAGCAATCAGGTGCTGTGGGAAGGCCGCGCCGATATCGCCACCCGTGCGGGCGATCCGGACTGGAGCGGGCAGGCTGTCGCCACCCGGCTGGCACAGGCGCTGTTCGACGGCTTCCCCGGCCACTCGGGCGAAACGATTACTTCGCGATAGAGTAATTTCGAACCGGATGGGATCATCTGGTGACTAAGATATATTGGTAAAACAATAACCTGGATTGCTGCCATTGATGCAATCAAAGGCAGCACTCCAGCACCGCTTGCATCGCCGCGCTTCCGGACCCAGAACGCTGCCGACAGGTCGAAGCCGGAGTTGCCCGACAATGAAGCGTGTAATCCTTTCCCTCGCCGCTCTCGCCGCCACTGCGCTTTCGGGTTGCGCCACGCCGATCGGCCCGGTGGAGGTGACCCGCTTCCACGATGCCGCCGCGCTCGAACGGGTCGGGCGGGGCACGGTTGCGGTCGAAACCGCCCCTGGTACGACAGGCGATTCGCTCGAACTGGAAAGCTACAAATCCGCCGTCGCGCGCGAACTGGTCAGGCTTGGCTATACCGAAGCCGCGGCGGGACAAGGCGCGCTGGTGGCGCTGGTCCGGGTCGATCGTTCGGCCTATCAGCCGGAACGCGGCGGCAGTCCGATAAGCCTCGGGATGGGCGCGGGGACCGGCGGCTATGGCTCCGGGGTCGGGATGGGCATCGGGCTGGACCTGTCCGGCCCGCCGCCCAAGCAGGTGACCACGCGGATGCAGGTGACATTGCGCGACCGGGCCAGCAACCAGCCGGTCTGGGAAGGCCGCGCCAGCTTCACCGTGCGGGCCGATGCCCCGCTGGCACAGACCGCGCTGGGCGCAGGCAAGATCGCTGAGGCCCTGTTCCGCGACTTCCCCGGCAATTCGGGCGAAACGGTCGAAGTGAGATGAGCGACATCCACGTCACCGCCGCCTTCGACAGCGGCAATATCGAAGTGCTGGCCATCAGCGGGGCCGAAGCACGGCTGACGATCCGCAAGGACCGGCAATCGGATTTCTTCCAGTGGTTCCACTTCCGCGTGGCCGGTGCAGCCGGGCGCGAACTGGTGCTGAAGCTGACCGGCCTTGCCGCCTCGGCCTATCCGCAGGGCTGGCCCGATTATCGCGCCTGCGTGTCGGAAGACCGCGAGCAGTGGACCCGCGCCGCAACGCAATGGAACCGCGAGGAAGATGGCGGCACGCTGACCATCCGCCACACTCCCGAAAGCGACATCGCCTGGTTCGCCTATTTCGCCCCCTATTCGATCGAGCGGCACCACGATCTGGTCGCCAGTGCCGCCGCAGCCGAAGGGGTGAGCTACCGCTGCCTTGGCCAGAGCATCGAAGGCCAGCCGATCGACTGCCTCGAACTGGGCGATGGCGCAAAGCAGGTGTGGCTGTTCGCCCGCCAGCATCCGGGCGAAAGCATGGCCGAATGGTGGATGGAAGGCGCGCTCGCGCTGCTGACCGATCCGGCCGATCCGGTGGCGCGGCTGCTGCGTGCCAAATGCCGCTTCCACATCGTTCCCAACGCCAATCCCGATGGATCGTGCCGGGGCCATCTGCGCACCAATGTCGCGGGCGTGAACCTCAACCGCGAATGGCACGATCCCACCATCGAACGCTCGCCCGAAGTGCTGGCGATCCGCAACGCGATGGATGCCACCGGCGTCCACTTCGCGATGGACGTCCATGGCGACGAGGCGATCCCCGCCGCCTTCATCGCCGGGTTTGACGGTATCCCGTCATGGGCCGAGGCGCAGGGTGCGGGCTATGACCGCTACCGCGCGATCCTGGCGCGGCGCACCCCCGATTTCCAGACCGCGCTCGGCTATCCCCGCGCCGGGGCGGGCAAGGCCAATCTGACCATGGCCACCAACCAGTTGGCCGAACGCTTCGGCCCCAGCCACGGCTGCGTCGCCTTTACGCTCGAAATGCCGTTCAAGGACAACCGCGACCTGCCCGACCCGCTCCACGGCTGGAGCCCGGAACGCTCGATGCTGCTGGCGCGCGAGTGCCTGGGGGCGCTGGCGGAGTGGCTGGAGGGGTAGACCTTTCTTCCCTAATCCTGCGGGAACGAATGCGTCCGGTTGAGCTTGTCCAGCACCTCGTCCATCGGTTCGGTCACGGTCACGCTGCGGCCTTCGCCGAAGCGGATGCGGGTGCCTTCGTCGACCGAGGAAATGAAGGTGACCTGCGCCGCGTTCACCACGGTCGGGACACGGTCGGTGCTGACGAATTTGACGAACATGGCACGCTCTCCTTGTGACTTCACAGCAGCCTAGCCGTTTTGTCACACCGCGCCAGCGCGAATCCGCAAATGGTCACTCAAGGCTGCACCACCACCCAGCGGATCGGCCCTTCGCTTGCTTCGGTGCGCAAGAGGCTGTTGGCAGTCCACAGCGTCCACGGGCGGCCGGCATAGGTCGGTTGCAGCCCGTCGCGTTCCAGCCAGAGGTTGCGCTCCAGCATTCGCGAGATGTGGTAATGCTGTTCGAACCGGGGCGAGACCTTGAGCAGCGCGGGCTTGCCGACATGGCCCTCGATCTGGTTGAGGAAGGTCATCAGCTCGCTTTCCACCGCCGCCTCGACCACCCGCTGCGGGCAGTCGGAAGCGATCCGGTCCAGCTCCACTGCCGGTGGCAGTAGGCGGGCATCACGCGGAACGATGGTGACGAAATTGGCCGATTGCCGCTCCGCCGGGGCGCAGGGATCGAAGCGGTGGATCACCCCGATCTTCAGCCCCGCCTCGCGCGCTGCCGCGAAATTGCGGTCGAAGGTGGCATCGCGCGCGCTCGCCCCGTCGCTGGCTTCCAGATAGGCGAAATCGGCCCCGATCGCGCGGAAGGCACGGAAATTGGTGCCGCCATCCTGCGCCCCGGCAATGATCCCCTGCACCGGATAGGCTTCGCGCGAAGGGGTCCAGTGGACGAACTTCCACCAGCCCGCGCCGCCCGCCACCAGCGCCACCAGCAGCAACGCCGCCAGCAACCGCCACAGCCATGGCCTTCGGCCCCGGCCCCGCAAGCCTGCTCGTGTCCTGGCCATGGCGCAGTTCAGCCCTTGATATGCAGCACGCAGATCAGCGTGAACAGCCGCCGGGCGGTGGCGAAATCCAGCTCGACCTTGCCTTCCAGCCGCTCGATCAGCAGGCGCGCGGCATCGTCATGCACGCCGCGCCGGGCCATGTCGGTGGTTTCGATCTCGTGCTGCGAGGCCTTGCGCACCGCCTTGTAGTAGCTTTCGACGATCGCGAAATAATCGCGGATCGGGCGGCGGAAGCGGGCAAGGCCCAGCAGCAGGGTCTGCAATGGCCTGCCATCCTCGGTCTCGATCGCAAGGCTCAGCCGCCCGTCCGGCACTGCCAGCCGCACGCGGTAGGGGCCTCCATACCCCAGTTCCGCGGCGCGCAGCAGGCGGAAGCTGTTCTCGTCGATCAGGTCGGCGATCGCCACCGCCCGCTCGCGCTCGATCTCGGCGTTGCGGTGCACGATCGTCGTCTCGTCGAGCGCGATATCGGAAATGCGGTGGTCGGCCATGGTCGCGCGCTTTTCGCAGATGCGAAGGCTGTGGGGCAAGCGCCAAATGCGACCCTTCAATCATCCCCGATATCCACAGCCCCCGATGCCCCCGCGCGCTCACGCCGCCCTTGCGCCCCCGACGGCCTGAGCGCATGTCCGCCGCCATGCCCGAGCAAGACCTGATGATCCGCACCACCGAGAGCGCCGAAAACGCCGCCCGCGCCCTGCCCGCCAATATCGAGGCGGAGGCGGCCTATCTTGGCGCGGTGCTGATCGACAACCGGGTGATCGAGGAACTGCGCACGCCGCTGCGGCCGGAACATTTCTTCGAACCGCTGCACGCCCGCATCTATGAGCGGATCCTGACGCTGGTCGACCGGCAGGCAGTGGTCACGCCGGTCACGCTCAAACCCTATTTCGAAGCGGACGAAGCACTGCGCGAACTGGGCGGGATCAATTACCTCGCGCGGCTGACCGCCGACGGGCAGGGCCTGCTGGGCGCGCGCGACCTGGCCGAGCAGATCTATGACCTTGCGCTGCTGCGCGAACTGGTCAGCGTCGGGCGCAGCCTGGTGGAAAACGCGCTCGACACCTCGGACGAAGTCGCGCCGATGGAGCAGATCGAGAAGGCCGAGGCCCAGCTCTACGCCGTGGCCGAAGGCGCTGCCAGCGGCAGCGAGGCGGCCAGCTTCGGCGTGGCCACCCACAAATCGCTGATGATGATCGAAAAGGCGCTGAAATCGGGCGGCCATATCTCGGGCATCACCACCGGCCTCACCAGCATCAACGAGAAGGTCGGCGGACTGCACGATTCCGACCTCATCATCTTGGCTGGCCGTCCCGGCATGGGCAAGACCTCGCTAGCCACCAACATTGCCTTCAACGCCGCCAACCGCCTGCTGACCGACCTTGCCGACGGAATTTCGGCCAAGGATTCGGTCGGCGCGGCGGTCGCGTTCTTCAGCCTGGAAATGAGCGCGGACCAGCTGGCCACCCGCGTGCTCGCCGAACAGGCCGGGATCAGCAGCGAATCGCTGCGCATGGGCAAGATCAGCCGCGAGGATTTCAGCCAGCTGTCCTATGCCAGCCAGCGGCTGGCCGACCTGCCGCTCTATATCGACGATACCCCCGCCCTTTCCATCGCCGCGCTGCGCGCCCGCGCCCGGCGGCTGAAGCGGCGGCACGACATCGGCCTGATCATCGTCGACTATCTCCAGCTGCTTCAGGGCAGCGGCCGGGCCAACGACAACCGCGTCAACGAGATTTCGGAAATCAGCCGGGGCCTCAAGACGCTCGCCAAGGAACTCGACGTGCCGGTGATCGCGCTGTCCCAGCTGTCCCGCGCGGTCGAACAGCGCGACGACAAGCGCCCGCAGCTGTCGGACCTGCGCGAATCCGGCTCGATCGAACAGGACGCAGACATGGTGTGGTTCGTGTTCCGCGAGGATTACTACATCGCCGCCAAGGAGCCCAAGCGCCCGGTCGAAACCGACGATGCCAAAACCCATGACGCGCATCAGGCCTGGGCAGCGGATATGGAGCGGGTCTATGGCCTCGCAGAGCTGATCGTCGCCAAGCAGCGCCACGGTTCCACCGGCAAGGTCCGCATGCGCTTCGAAGCGCGCATCACCCGCTTCAGCGACTTGGCGGACGAATCGATGGCCGGTTCGCGGTATGATTAGAACGCAGATGAGCGAGGGCCGGTAGCGCAAACAGCTTGCCGCCGACCCAGCGCGCTCCGGCCGGGGTCAGGTGCCTGGTGTCCATGCTGACCAGTTTGCGGTCCGGCGTATAGCCGGGCAGGCGGCCATCTCCCCGGTCGAGCAGCGAGAGAACATCGACATAGACGCCTGCCGGCAATTGCCGCGCAGCCTGGCGGCTGCTGTTCACCACATAGGGATCCGCGCTGAACCGCGCGCGATAGCGTTCCGCTGGGGGCAGGTGCAGCAGCGCCGCAATGCTGTAGCCGAACTGCTTGGGGCCGATGATCCGGACATGGCCGATGCCGTTCACCGCAAGCCGCGCCGCCCAGTCTCCGTAGCAGCGGAGTTCCTCCGGCGGCAGGCCAGTGGCAAAGATCGCTGTATCGACCGAGCCTGCATAGGTCAGAGCCTCGCGCATTACAGCGGGATTGCAGTCATTGGTGAAGATGTAGGCGATCTGACCATCGGCCAGCACGCCGTTCTCTTTCGCCATGTTGATCACGTCGCGGGCGAAGCTGTTCCCGACGAACAGGACATTCTGCTTGCGTGCAGCGGGGTCCAGCTTGACCCCGCTATAGCGGAACGGTGCATCGACATAGGCCTCGTTCCGGTTAGGACGCCCGTCCACGCCGTAGCCCCCAAGCGCAGCCCAGCGCGCTGCAAAGCCGTGCGTGCCATGCAACACCAGCCCGACCGCCACCGCCGCGATCGCGCCCCCTGCGCAGATGGCCAGCAAGGCCCGGTTACCCACCTGCGACGTATCGCGGAACGGCCGCTCCACATAACGCCAGCTCAACAACGAGCATGCGAAGATCGCCGGCACGAACCCTGCCAGAAGCCATGGCGAAGGCTCGTCGAACGACAGCACCCTGGCGAAGGCGAACACCGGCTGGTGGAACAGATAAAGGCTGTAGCTGACCAACCCGACCGCCACCACCGGTCGCATCGCCAGCACGCGGCAGACGCCTTCCCTCGCGCGGCCATAAAGCAACACCAGCGCGCAGCCCACAACAGGAACGAGCGTGGGCATGGAGGGAGCGGAGTCATCCCCGGTGAACACCAGCACCGGCACGATCACCGCAATCGCCCCGATCGCCGCCAGCCACGGACGCAGTCTGCCGACTTTTAGCCAGCCGCTGCAATGGGCCAGCCCCGCCAGCGCCCCGAGCGCCAGTTCCCAGATGCGCGTCGGCAGCAGCAGGAAGCTGGCCTCGAAATCATAGTCCGGCAGGACCTCGGCCAGCACCATGCTCGCCACGCCCGCCACCGCCAGTAAAGGCGCGAGCCAGCGGCGATGAGCCCGGCGCAACAGCAACGCCGTCAGCGGAGGAAAGAGAAGATAGAACTGTTCTTCAACCCCAAGCGACCAGGTGTGGGTCAGCGGCCGGAATTCGTTCTGCATGCTCCAGTAGCCGGTGCTCAGCCACAGCATGACATTGTTGGCCATGGCGGTCGTCGCCACCAGCGACCTGCCGTAATCGGTCAACTGGTCGGGCATCAGCCAGGCGACGGCGAAAGGGATGGTCGCCAGCATCGTCAAGAGCAGCGCCGGCACGATCCGCCTGATCCGGCGCAGGTAGAAGGAAACGAGGCTGAAGCTGCCCCGCTCGTCAGCAGCGAGGATGATCGAGGTAATCAGGAATCCGCTGATGACGAAGAACAGGTCGACACCCAGATAGCCGCCACCGAACCGCTCGAACCCGGCGTGGAACAGGATGACGGCCACCACCGCCACCGCCCGCAGCCCGTCGATCTCGGGGCGATAGGCGAGCCCGCCCGCTTCCGGACCGGCGCTCACAGCCCCAGGTTCAGCCGACGCGAGACGGTGTAGTCGATCACCGCGACAAGGAACCAGCTCAGCGCCCAGCGCAACCGGTTCCAGACGGTCGCCTGGCGGCGGTGCAACGCGGGGGTAATCTGCTCGGAGGCAGCAATGTGCTGGCCGATATAGCTGCGCATCCGCTCGGCCAGCGCAGCATCCTCGATCCGCAGCATCAGTTCGAGATTGAGGAACAGGCTGCGCATGTCGAAATTGGCGGAGCCGACATAGACCGCATCGTCCAGCACGATCAGCTTGGTGTGGAGCTTGCAGGGGCTGAATTCCCAGATTGCCGCGCCCTGTTCCAGCAGCGTGCCATAAAGCAGACGGCTGGCCCCCACCGTCGCGCCATTGTCGGACCGGGCGGCCAGCAGCAGCCGCGTCTGACCCAGCCGCGCGATCCGCCGCAATCGCCGCACCATCCCGGGCGATGGGGTGAAATAGGCCATCATCATGTCGAGACGACCACCCGGGTCGAGGTCGCGCTTGACCTGCCGCGCCCAGCTGTTGAGCGCGCGGGTCGGCCCGCCCACCAGCACGCGCACCGGGCCATCTCCCGGATCCCAGCCGCGCACCATCCGGCGGATGGTGCGCCAATGTGCCCGCCCGTCGGTGACCCAGGCGTCGAGCCCCGTGAACCAGCGCAGCAGCGCCGCCACCGCCGGACCTTCCACCAGCAGACCGAGATCATTCCAGCCATCTTGCGTCGGCGGCTCGAAATAGGCATCGGCAATGTTGAATCCGCCAACCAGCGCCCTCGCTCCATCGGCGATCACCATCTTCTGGTGATTGCGGATCAGGTAGCGGCGGCTCCAGCGCGGGCTGAAATAGAGATGCCTCCCGCCAGCCTCGCGCAGCGGAGTAAAGAAGCTGTCGTTCGCGGCCGAGCCGAAGCGGTCCACGATCAGCGTCACCGCCACCCCGCGCCGCGCTGCCGCCGCCAGCGCATCGCGCACCCGCTCACCGGTGGCGTCGGCATCGAAGGTATAGAAGCAGGCGCACAGTTGCGAGCGGGCCTCGTCCACCAGCCGCAGCAGCGCCTCCAGCCGGTCCGCCCCGCCCGGCAGGAAGGTGAGGGCATGCCCAGACGCTGCCGCGGTGAAGGGCGGCGGATCGCGATAGAGCGTGCTGGCTTGCGCGTCGGACATGGCATGGCAGACTAGGGTTCGGGCCCATTGCCAGCAAGCCCCGACCGGCCCACGCTACGAGCCCTGCGATTTCCTTGACTTTCGGCGATCCCCCCCCTAACCCGCCGCCTTCCCTGACAACTGATTCTGACCGGAGTGCCCATGGCGCGCGTTACAGTCGAAGATTGCGTCGACAAGGTTCCCAACCGTTTCGACCTCGTGCTACTTGCGGCACAACGTGCCCGCGAGATTTCCGGTGGCGCGGAACTGACCGTGGATCGCGACCGCGACAAGAATCCGGTGGTCGCGCTGCGCGAGATCGCCGACGAAACTGTCCAGCCGCGCAACCTGAAGGAAAGCCTCGTTCAGTCGCTGCAGCGCGTGCTGCCCGACGACGAGGACGAGGCGGATGAAATCGGCTCGCTCACCCAGTCGGCCGAAGCTCTCCGCATCACCGCCGCTGCCCCCGCGCGCAACACTTCGCTGGGCGGCGATTACGACGGCTGATGGATGTGATCCATTGCGATTGCAGGAAAGGCTCCGGGCGACCGGGGCCTTTTTTGTTGGCCGGGTTGCCCGGATGATCGCGGGTGGGGCGTTGCATCGCCGGGGCGAGTTGGTAGGCTCGATCGTGGGGGATGCGCTGGCATGGATAACACGACCCATCGTTCAACAGAGGTACTGTTTCGTCCCTTCCGGCTGAAGGGGCTGGAACTGCCCAACCGCATCGTGATGCCGGCGATGGGTTTCCATGGCGCGGATGGCGGCGTGCCGGGCGATGATGTGGCCGATTTCTATGCCCGCCGTGCCAACGGGCAAGTGGGCCTGATGTTCACCGAGGGTGTCTATATCGACCATCCGGTGTCGGGTAACAATCCGATCCTGATGCGCTTCCATGGCGAAAACCCGCTCAACGGCTGGGCGCAGGTGGTG
Organism: Erythrobacteraceae bacterium; assembly: GCA_947479055.1. Classification (GTDB taxonomy): domain Bacteria; phylum Pseudomonadota; class Alphaproteobacteria; order Sphingomonadales; family Sphingomonadaceae; genus CANJYE01. Next base: position 23,656 of record CANJYE010000004.1, on the reverse strand, counting down.
CGGCGGGTCCATGCTGCCGGTGGCCGGCTGATCCCGGAATTGTGGCATGTCGGGCTGATCTATCGCACCGAGGACGTGCTCAAGGGGCTGGAGCCGGTCTTCCGGCCGGAAGAAGGCCAGATCAGCCCATCGGGCTACATCATGCCAAACCGCAAGGTGGCGGATGGCATGAACCAGGCGCAGATCGATGCGGTGATCGATGCCTTCGCCCGCGGCGCCGAGATGGCGCAAGCGATCGGGTTCGACGCGGTCGAACTGCATGGTGCGCACGGCTATCTGATCGACCAGTTCTTCTGGGAAGGCTTCAACCGCAGGACGGACGGCTATGGCGGATCGGTGCGCAACCGGGCGCGGTTCGCGGCTGAAATCGTGGCCGAAATCCGCCACGGCGTCGGCCCTGACTTCCCGATCGTAATGCGCATCTCGCAGTTCAAGCTGCAGGATTACGATGCCAAGGTGGCGCGCGACCCGCAGGAAATGGAACAATGGCTCGGCCCGCTTGTCGATGCCGGCGTCGACATGTTCGACTGTTCCCAACGCCGGTTCTGGGAGCCGGAATTCGCCGGCAGCCCGCTCAATCTGGCCGGCTGGGTGAAGAAGGTTTCGGGACTTCCGACCATCGCGGTCGGCTCGGTCGGTCTTGATGTCGATATGCTGGCCAGCATGGGGCAGGCCCGCGCGCCCGAAGCCCGCAGCCTCGATGGGCTGATCGCAATGATGGAGCGCGGCGATTTCGACCTCGTGGCGGTCGGGCGTTCGCTGCTCGCCGATCCCGACTGGCCGGTGAAAGTGCAGGACCGCCGCTTCGATGCGCTCATCCCATTCACGCCCGCGATCATGGCGGAATCGACCGCGCTCAAGCCGTATTCAGGTGGCGACTAGCAAAAGGGGAGAACATCGGATGAACGACACCGCAAATGCGCTGGAGCGGGCGCGATGGTACCAGCAATTCGTTGCAGGCGATTTCGCCGGTGCCGCTGCGCACATGGCACCGGACCTCGTCCGCGACGGCCCACGGGTCGGCGATGCCAACAACGTCATCCATGGGCGCGATGCCTATATCGCCTTCCTGACAGAGGTCTATCCGACCCAGAAGCGCATTCACGAAAGTTTCGTCGAGGAAATCAGCGCCTCGCCCGACGGCAGGCGCGCCTACGTCCGCTGCACCGAAATCGATTCGCTCGAACCCAATTCCGCCGAGAAGGTGGTCGCGATCCGCATGCTGATCGAGAACCATATCAACGATGTCGGACTAATTTCCCGGATCGACGTGTTCTGGAAAGACCCGGGTATTCACTATGAATGGACCGGAACCGAAGGCTGACGCGGGGGTACGGGAGGGGGCGACTTTCCCCAGCTATGGCGATCTATCAAACCCCCTGCGGTGCAGCACCACCGCTCCCGCCGACGCGCTTGCCCGCCTTCGGCACAGCCCCGCCGCTCACCGGGCGGACGACCGTGCGGCCCCTGGGCTCTTCCGGCCGGTCGAGCTTGCCGTCGGCCAGCAGCTGGCGGATTTCCTCGCCGGTGAGGGTTTCGTATTCGAGCAGGGCATTGGCCAGCAGGTGGAGCTTGTCCTCCTGCGCCTTGAGGATGCCGGTCGCGCGGTCATGGGCATCATCGACCAGACCGCGGATTTCGCTGTCGATCAGCTTGCTGGTTTCATCCGACATCATGACGCGGGCCGTACCGCCCATGCCGAGATAGCCTTCCTGGCTCTGTTCGTATTGCAGCGGGCCGAGCTTGTCGGACATGCCCCATTTGGTCACCATGTTGCGGGCAAGGTCGGTCGCATAATGAATATCTGACGAGGCGCCGGAGCTGACCTTGTCATGGCCGAAGATGATCTCTTCCGCCACCCGGCCACCCATCGCGACCGACAGGTTCGCATGCATCTTGTCGCGGTGGTAGGAATAGCTGTCGCGTTCCGGCAGGCGCATCACCATGCCCAGCGCGCGACCGCGCGGGATGATGGTGGCCTTGTGGATCGGATCGGATGCCGCCTCATTGACCGAGACGATGGCATGGCCAGCCTCGTGATAGGCGGTCATCTTCTTTTCGTCCTCGGTCATCACCATGGAACGGCGTTCCGCCCCCATCATGACCTTGTCCTTGGCATCCTCGAATTCCTGCATGGCAACCAGGCGCTTGTTGCGGCGCGCCGCCAGCAGGGCCGCCTCGTTCACCAGATTGGCAAGGTCCGCGCCCGAAAAGCCCGGCGTCCCGCGCGCAATCACGCGCGGGTTGACGTCGGGGGCCAGCGGCACCTTCTTCATGTGGACGGCGAGGATCTTCTCGCGCCCGTCGACATCGGGGATCGGCACCACCACCTGCCGGTCGAACCGGCCGGGGCGCAGCAGCGCAGGATCGAGCACGTCGGGCCGGTTGGTGGCAGCGATGATGATGATGCCTTCGTTCGCCTCGAACCCGTCCATCTCGACGAGCAACTGGTTCAAGGTCTGTTCGCGTTCATCGTTGGAATTGCCGAGGCCATGGCCACGATGGCGACCGACCGCGTCGATCTCGTCGATGAAGACGATGCAGGGCGCGTTCTTCTTGGCCTGTTCGAACATGTCGCGCACGCGGCTGGCGCCGACGCCGACGAACATCTCGACGAAATCGGAGCCCGAAATGGTGAAGAACGGCACGCCCGCCTCGCCCGCGATGGCGCGGGCCAGCAGGGTCTTGCCGGTGCCGGGCGAACCGACCAGCAGCGCACCCTTGGGGATCTGGCCGCCGAGCTTGGAGAAGCGGGACGGATCGCGCAGGAACTCGACGATCTCCTCCAGCTCCTCGCGCGCTTCATCGATGCCGGCGACATCGTCAAACGTCACCCGGCCCTGCCGTTCAGTCAGCAGCTTGGCCTTGGACTTGCCAAAACCCATCGCCCCGCCCGCGCCGCCGCCCTTCTGCATGTGGCGCAGCGCGAAGAAGGCCACGCCCAGAATCAGCAGGAACGGCAGCGACTGGACCAGGATATAGAGCAGCAGGTTGGGTTCCTCCACCGCCGCGCCGGAGAACTTGACGCCGTTCTTCTGCAGCAGCTCGGTCAGGTTGTTGTCGTTCGGCACCGGTATGGTGGTGAACTGGGTGTCGTTCTTGAGCGAGCCGCTGATCCGGTCCGGGCTGACCTGAACTTCGCGGACACTGCCTTCGATCACCTTGGCGCGGAAATCGGAATAGGGAATCTGCGACAGGCTGGCTGCGCGGTTGGCACCGAACATCGAGACGACCAGCAGCATGGCGAGGAATATCCCCCCCCAGACCATCAGGCTCTTCACCCAGGGATTGCCGTTACCGGGCGGCTGCGGGTCATCGCTCATCGTGTCATTCCATCCTTTTCACCGATGAATGTAGGCGCGCGGGGGTGAATGGCAAGATAATGAAGGCCGGGAAACTGACCAAGCGGGTCACAATCGGGGCTATCCGGGCCAGCGCGATTGCAGCGCCAGCACAATCGAGGCGGTTGCCAAGCGCAACGGCTTATGGTTGCTGGCAGCAGAGGATCAACGGGAGAGAATGGCCTTGGCCGACGTTACCATCGCCGCCAGCTTCGAGCTGAAACCGGGTCGCTACCCGGACAAGAGCGGGCATGATCTGCTGCGCGACATCATCAAGGGCGCATTGCAGGCCTGGCCGGTCGGGCCGAAGGATATCGACGGGCTGCTGGTCACGCCCAGCGGGCAGGCAGGCGGCGCGGGGATCGACGCCTATATCCACGACAAGATCATTTCCGAGATGGGCATCCGCCCGACCTTTGCCGAAACGTTGAACGCCGGCGGGGCGACTTTCCCGATGATGGTCCACCGCGCGGCGATGGCGATTGCCGACGGGCGGGCCAACGCGGTGCTGTGCATTTCGGCCGGCAAGTTTCTCAAGATAAGCGCAGGCGGTGGCGAGGCCGCGAAGATGATCAGCGAACCGGACTTGGAAGCGCCTTATGGCACCTTTATCCCCGGCCTCTATGCGCTGATCGCATCCGAATTCATGCACAAGCGCGGGATTACCAAGCGCGATCTCGCCCGGGTGGCAGTGGCGGAGCGGCAATGGGCGCTGCGCAATCCCGATGCCCGGATGCATGGCGCGGGCGCCATCGCGATCGAGGACGTGCTGGCATCGCGCCCGATCGCCTGGCCGTTCAACTTTCTCGATTGCTCGATCCCCTCCGAAGGCGGCGGGGCGGTGCTGGTGACGCGGGGCGATCTCGGGCGCAAATGGGCGCGGCAACCGGCCTATGTGCTGGGCTATGGCGAGGCCCATCCGCGCGGCACGATCAGCTCGCCCGGCAGCCTGATCGAGACCGGCGCGGTCCAGTCGGGCGCGGAAGCGTTCCGCCGGGCCGGGCTGAGCCCGTCCGACATCGATGTCGCGCAATTGTATGACGCCTTCACCTCCACCCCGCTGCTGCTGCTGGAAAACCTAAAATTCGTGGACGAGGGAGGTTCGGGCGAATTCGTTCAGGGCGGGGGGATGGACCCGGGCGGGACAATGCCGGTCAACACCTATGGCGGGTTGATTTCCTACGGCCACACCGGCGACGCCTCGGGCATGTCGGTGCTGATCGAAGGGGTGCGCCAGGTAATGGGCGAGGCCGGGGAACGACAAGTTGCCAGGGCCGATCGCGGGCTGGTCCATTGCTATGGCGGCATGATGTTCGACCATGTCACTCTCATCCTGGGGCGCGAATCATGAGCGGCAAGCTGGTACCCGAGATCAACGACGTCACCCGGGAATACTGGGAAGGCACCGCGCTGGGCGAGCTGCGGCTGCGGACCTGCCTCAGCTGCGATGCGAAGTTCCGCTTCAACCATGGCTGGTGCCCGCAATGCGGCTCGGCCGAACTCGGCATGGAAGCGACCAGCGGCAAGGGCACGGTGACCAATTACACCGTGATCCATGTTCCGCCGTATGAGGCCTATGCCGCCGAAGTGCCTTATGCACTGGTGCTGGTCGAGCTGGACGAAGGCGTACGGATGATGGCCAACATCGTCGATTGCGATCCGGCAAGCGTGGGCATCGGCATGCGGGTGGAAGTGACTTTCGAGGAACGTGGGCCGGTCATGCTGCCCCAGTTCCGGCCATCCAACTGAAGCTGGGCCAGCTGACACAGAAAGAGGATCCGACAATGGCAACGACACTCGAAGACCTGATCATTTACCACGACATCGCGCAAGTGAAGTACCGCTACCTGCGCGCGCTCGACAGCCATGACTGGGACCTGATGCGGACCTGCTTCACTCCCGATGCGCGGGCCTGGTACAGTGGCGGCAAATACGCCACCGAAGGGCGCGACGCGATTGTCGACCTGCTGGCCGGGCTGATCCCCGAAAATAGCTTCATCGGCAGCCATATTGTGATGCACCCGGAATTCGAGCGGCTGAGCGAAACCACCGTCAAGGGCATCTGGCGGTTGCAGGACATCGTCCATTTCCTCGATGACCGCACTGCTTACGAGAATTTCGACATCAAGGGCGGCGAGGAGATGGTCGGCGCGGGCTATTATTATGACCGCTACGAAAAGGTCGATGGCGAGTGGCTGATTTCCAGCACCGGCTACGAACGGATTTTCGAATATTGCGAACCGCGCGAAGGGCGGACCGGCTTCAAGCTGCTGGTCGATCCGCATCTGGGCGTGCACCAGGGCAACGCCGCCTGAAGCCGCTTGCGCAGGCCCGGCCAATTCTGTAGCGATCAATCAATAATCACCAGAGGGCAAGGAGCAGGTCATGGATATCAGCAAGCTCAGCATTCATTGCGTGCAGGATTGCCTGACCGCAGCGCAATCGGTGGACCTCGCGCGCAAGGCCGAACGGCTGGGCTATGGCGCGCTGTGGATCGCGGAAACCTTCGGGCGCGAACCCTTCGCCCATGCCGCGCATTTGCTGGACCACACCGAAACCCTCGTGATCGGCACCGGCATCGCCAATATCTATGCCCGCGATCCCAAGGCGATGCTGGCCGGGCAGACCGCGCTGGCGGAACAATCGGGCGGGCGGTTCCTGCTGGGCATCGGCGTGTCGCATTCGCTGCTGGTGCATGACATGCGCGGCCACACCTATGGCAAGCCGATCGCCACCATGCGCGCCTATCTCGCTGCGATGAAAGCGGGTGAAGCCGATTATCAGGCGCCCAAGCCGGCCGAACGGCCCAAGACAATCCTCGCCGCACTGCGCCCCAAGATGCTGGAACTGTCCGCCACGCAGGCCGACGGGGCGATCCCGGTGTGGGTGCCGCCCGAACACACCGCCCGCGCGCGCGCAATCATGGGCCCGGACGCGCTGCTTGCGCCGGTGCAATATGTCATGCTCGAAAAGGACCCGGTCAAGGCGCGGGCCGGGGCGCGGGTCCATTGCAAGATGTCGATGAGCCTGCCCAACTACCGCGAAAACCTCAAATGGCTGGGCTACGTGGACGATGATTTCGAAGGCGACCTGTCCGACCGGCTGGTCGACGCGATCGTCGCCTGGGGCGACGAAGACACCATCCGCGCCCGCATCAAGGCCCACTGGGACGCCGGCGCCAACCACGTCTGCCTCGGCCCATTGAGCGCCACGCCCGAGGTGATGATGGATGTGAACCTCAACCTGGTGGACGTGTTCGCGCCGGGGAGCTGGTAAGGGCGGACGAGGGGGCTGTGCTCGTTCGGTTTTGAACTTGTCGTTGCAAATGGCTGCCCCTCCAAAACACGCTCCGATTGCCGGAGTTGCCGAAGCCAGGCCAATGCAGAGCGGCTTACAGCCTCGCCATGTCCAGAGTTGGTTGAATCGTGTCAATATGGCCAACGGCGATGGCGTCTTTGCGGAACTGCTTAGGCGATTTCCCAAAGGCTTCTTTAAATGAACGACTGAAGTGCGATGCATCCTTGAAGCCGACTTTAAAGGCGATTTCACGAATATCGATATGCGCCATATCTATTGAGGTAATTAAATCACGCGCCCGCTCCAGCCTCATTCTCCAAATTTCCTTAGACAATGTTGTTCCTTCACTTTCCAATATATAGTATATTTTTCTCATAGAAATTCCGCACAATGAAGCCATTTTATTTCCGTCTAGAGAGGAGTATTGTAAATTATCAGATATTTTATCTCTAATATAGGATAATTCTCTAATCAACTGCCTGTCACTGTATAAAATATGAGGATTTATATCTTTTATAACCTCTGAAAAACTCTCCAAAAATGCGTCCGACAGCAAGCCCGCCATCTTGGCGCTTATATTATCATCGAGATCACAAAGATAGTTTAGTATTTTTTCAAATACCTTGTGATCCTCATAATTAAAAACGACCAAGTCTTCAAAATTTGAGACGAATGGTAAGTATCGTATAAAAAGATGGGCGGGAACTATGGCAAGAACCATCTCAAATAACTCACCATCTGTCACAGATTTGACATGGAAGGGAATGCTTGAGTCGAGGATCGTGCACTCTCCAGAATTTATGGTAATGTTGCCCGATGAGCGCACGAACTCGACATGTCCCCGCCTCACAAATCGTATAACGCGAACGCCGCTCCTGTTTGAACGGATATGATCCCAGCCTCTGCGGTAAGAGACCGTAGAGTTCGAAACGACCCGAATGAGCGTGATGGGATGGGATATCGCCTTTTCGACAGTCATACTGAATTGCTCGCGCACGTTCGCACGCAATTCGCCGTCAAAGAACTCCCGGCGAACCAACGCGCCGAATGTCCCGAGCAGGTCGCCGAAGTCGGTTCCGGAAAACTGATAGATTTCTTTCATGCTCAGCCCGCTCTGAATGGCGCTGGCACGTCTAGACGAAGAGCCGGTGAAGGCAAACCCAATTGCCCCCTCACCCCGCCGCCTTCGCCCCGCGCCATTGCGCATTGCCGGGCTTATAATCGAGCGGGGTTTCGCCGACGAACTCCATCAGTTCGAACACATTGCCATCGGGATCGCGGCCATAGACTGCGCGCAGCGGCACTTCTTCCGGGCTGATCGCCTTGTCGGACGGCGCGCCGTGGAAGCGCACGCCTGCCGCGCACAGCCGGGCATATTCCGCGTCCACATCGTCCACCACGAAGCCGAAATGGGTGAAGCCGGGGATGTGGACCGGGCGATTGGCGTCTCCGGCCACGCTCTTCGGCTGGAGATACTGGAAGATTTCCAGCGCCAGATTGCCCGCCTTCAGCATGCAGACCCGCGCAGCGGAGCCGGGCAGGCCGACGATCGCATCGACCTGCGGGCGGTCTGCCCACTCGCGCTCACTGATTTGCTCCATCCCCAGATGGGTGCAGTAAAAGCCGCGCAGCCGATCAAGATCGGCAGTGGCGACGGCGACGTGATGGACACCGAGCAGCACGGGTGCTTCTCCTACTTCCGCTTGTCGGGCAGGGCAAAGGCGATGACATAATCGGCGGATTCAGCAGAACCGACCGCACCGCCCACCGTGATCACCACCATCTGCCGCCCACTTTTCGGCGTGACATAGCTCATCGGTGTCGATTCCGTCCCGGCCGGCATCTTCGTCCGCCACAGCGGAGTGCCACTGCGCGTCGCGTAGGCGCGCAGATAGCCGTCCTGCGAGGCGCCGTAGAAACTCACGCCCCCGCGCGTCACCAGCATCCCGCCGCTGACCGGCACGCCCATCGGCAGTTCCAGCCCAAGTTGCAGGCCGAACGGCCCGCTTTTACGGGTGGTGCCCACCGGCTGGCTCCACAACAGCTTGCGGGTGTTGAGATCGATCGCCGAGACCCGCCCAAACGGCGGTTTGGTGCAAGGCACCGCCAGTGGCGAGAAGAACGGCGGATTGCTGACCGCATAGGGCGTGCCGCGTTGCGGGCCACCCGCGCCGGGGCCGATCTCGGCATGGCCGTTCGCGCCGCGCTGGTCGAATGCGCGCGCCTCAGTGGTGCCGCGCGGGATCAGCTGGTCGTAATTGGCCAGGTGCAGCGTTGCCGCCACCATTACGCCGGTGTCCTCGTCGATCGAGATGCTGCCCCAGTTGTAGATGCCGGAGGAGCCAGGATAGCGAAGGCTCGGCTTATGCACCCCGATCGGGGTCATCGTCCCTTCATAGCGGGCCTTGCGGAACTTCACCCGGCACCACAACTGGTCAAGCGGGGTCATTCCCCACATGTCCGCTTCGGTCAGGTCGGGGTCCATCAGCGATGGCATGCCGACCGAAAACGGCTGGGTCCGCGTGACGTAATCGCCTTTCGCCGCGCCTTGCGGGGTCCGCTTCTCCACCACCCTTGTGATCGGCTTGCCGGTGCGCCGGTCGAGCACGAACAATTCGCCGCGCTTGGTTGGTTGCAACACGGCCGGCACCCGGCCCGCAGGCGTCGGGAAATCGAACAGCACCGGCTGGGACGGGACGTCATAATCCCAGATATCGTGATGCGTTGTCTGGAACGCCCATCGCACCTGACCGGTCCGCGCATCCAGCGCGACGGTGGAGGCGGCATATTTGTCGAGGATCGGCTTGCGATGGCCGCCGAAATAATCGGGCGTCGCATTGCCGGTGGGCAGGAAGATAAGCCCGAGCTTCTCGTCCGCGCTCATCACGCTCCACACATTGGGCGTGCCGCGGGTGAAGTGTTCGCCCGGCGCAGGCTGGGTGGTCACACCGGGACGCCCGGCATCGAAGGCCCAGACGAACTGGCCGGTCTTCGCGTTGAAGGCGCGGACCACGCCCGAAGGCTCGTTCACCGACTGCCCGTCGTAAACGCAATTGGCCACCACCACGAGATCGCCGATCACCAGCGCCGGCGAGCTGGAATAGAGATAGCCTTCCGCGTCACCGCCCATGTCCTGCTTGAGATCGACCGTGCCGCCCCGGCCGAAGCCCGAGCAGGTCCGCCCGGTGGCGGCATCGAGCGCGATCAGCCGAGCATCGCGGGTGGAAACATAGATGCTCTCAACGCATTCCCCGCCATCGCTGGCAACCGCTGCGCCCGCAGTCGGGCCATGATAGGCCACCGCCCTGCACCAGCGGCCATAGGCGTTGGGCGCGATCTTGGGGTCGTATGTCCACTTCTCCGCCCCGGTTTCCGCATCGAGCGCGATCACGACATTGTCGCCGGTGCACAGATAAAGGCTGTCACCGACCTTGAGCGGGGTATTCTCGCCGAACTTGTGGCCGGCGCGATAGCTCCAGACAGGCTTGAGCTGGCCGACATTGGCCTGGTTGATCTGGGTGAAGGGCGCAAAGCGGCGGCCATCATTGGTCCGCCCGAACGAAGTCCAGTCGCCATCGGCCAGGGCCGCCTGCGCGGGCGGCACGAAACCCGGCTCGGGCGAACCGGGGCGGAATTCGGACACCGACATGATCGTGCCGGTCACCGCCGCCACCAGCATCACCGCCGCGACGCCGACCAGTCTGCCCCCTCCCCGGCGCCACAGCGCATGGCCGAGCAGCGGCAGGCCCAGCACGGTAGGCGCGACCAGCCGGGCGACCAGCGGCCATGGATCGAGCCCCACTTCCCACAGCGCCCAGGGCACGGTTGCGGCCAGCATCAGCGCGTAGATCAGGCCGCCGCGCCCGTTGCCCAGCCCGACCAGCACGCCCGCCGCGATGGTCATCATCCCGGCCAGAACATAATAGGGCGATCCGCCGACCAGCACGAGATGGCCGCCCATCCCGAAGAGATAGAGGCCGATAAGCCCCAGCAGGATGGCAAAGACCCGCCAGGGCCAGCCGCGATAGGATCGTTCGATCATGGTCCGGTCCTGCTCGCTCACCAGCCCTTGAACCGGCCCGGTTCGACCCAGGGCAGCAGGGATTCATGGGTTTCGACCCCCATGAAGCGCCGGGTCGGCTTGTGGATGAAAGTCGCTTCGTCTGCTTCGATGATGGCGTTGATTTCCGGCACCATCATGTTGGCGGTGGCCCGCTGCTGATCCGCCTTGCTGGCGAAGGACACTTCGGTCGCCACGTCATATTCGGGCTCCACCACCGTGCCGTCGAGCGGATAGGGGGCAGGACGCAGGAACAGGCGGCGGTAACGGGCCATCACCTCGGCATATTTGACGCCAAGGTGGGCATGAGAATTCTCGTAATGATCGATGAACTGTTCGATCGCCAGGTCCGGCCTGCGCTTGAGCAGGACAATGCTGCGCAGATCATGCGTGTTGTCGCGCGGCCCCGGCCCGCCGCCGGGGATTTCCGATTCATGTTCCTCGATATAGGCCAGCCGGCTCTTCGTCAGGTCAAGGAAGCGCACCTCGTCCTCGCTCAGCACGGCATTGGCTTCGGGCGCCATCATCAGCGCCATGCCTTCGTCATAAGCCTGCTTGTCCTCGAACCACAGCTCGGTCAGCACGTCATATTCGGCTTCGACCACCGTCCCGTCGAGCGGATAGGGCGAGGGGTGGAGATAGTGGCGGATGTAGCGGACCATCTTCTTCTGGTACTTCACGCCCAGCGGGGCATGATTGTTCTCATAATGGTCGATGAATTGCTGCAGCGTCAGACCGGGCTTGCGCTTGAGCAGCACCATTGCCTTGAACATCGTGTATCCCCCCTGTCGGCGGTCAGGCGCTGTCGCCCCGGCTCCGCCCGTTTAACTGTCCGGGGCCAGTCCTATACGATCGGACCGGCGCTATCCACCCGGCGAATTGCCCTGTGCCGCAATCGCGCGGCTCCGTGGGGGAATGAGCCGGAATTGGCGGAGAGAGCACAGTCGCGCTAGTGACAGGCCTGCCCGAAGTTCCTAGACCGGCATGACGCGACAAGAGGCCACCGCATGCCGAAGATCCGGCGCATCCCGATCGATACCCATCCGGAGAACACGGCGTTCCTGCTGCGCCATGCCGGTGGCTATTCGCCCGAGCAGTTCCAGGCCCTGCGCAAGATCCGCATCACCGGCAGTTGCGGCGAAATCCTCGCCACGCTGGCGCTGGTCGATGACCCCGCGCTTCTGGAGCCGGACGAGATCGGGCTGGGCGAGCAGGCCTTCCGGCGGATGGGCCTGCCCGAAGGCGAGGAAGTGGAATTCGCCCAGGCCCTGCCTCCGGCCAGTCTCGAATATGTCCGCCGCAAGATCGATGGCGATACGCTGAGCGAAAGTGAGCTGAACGCGATTATCCGCGACATTTCCGGGCATCGCTATTCGCCGATGGAGATCGGCGCCTTCCTGGTCGCCTGCGCCAGCTTCATGAGCACGCAAGAAACGCTGGCGATGACCCGGGCGATGATCGATGTCGGCAACCGGCTGCACTGGGACGCGCCGCTTGTGGTGGACAAGCATTGCATCGGCGGCATTCCCGGCAATCGCACCTCGATGATCGTGGTGCCGATCGTCGCCGCGCATGGCCTGATGATCCCGAAAACATCGTCGCGGGCGATCACGTCGCCTTCGGGCACGGCCGACACCATGGAGGTGCTGGCCAATGTCGACCTGACAGCCGAACGGATGTCCGAAATCGTCGCGACCGAAAAGGCGGTGCTGGCCTGGGGCGGGCGGGTCAACCTCTCACCCGCAGACGACGTGCTGATCTCGGTCGAGCGGCCCTTGCGGATCGATACGTTCGAGCAAATGGTCGCCTCGATCATGTCGAAGAAGGCGGCGGCGGGATCGACTCACCTCGTCATCGACATCCCGGTTGGCCCGACCGCCAAGGTCCGCTCGCAGGCAGAAGCGGTCAGGCTGCGCAAGCTGTTCGAATATGTCGCCAGGCATATCGGCATCGTCACCGACATCGTCATTACCGACGGTTCGGAGCCGATTGGCCGGGGCATCGGCCCAGTGCTGGAAGCGCGCGACGTGATGGCAGTGCTGAACAATGACGAAGAGGCGCCCGAGGACCTGCGCGACCGCGCGCTGCTGCTGGCCGGGCGTGTGCTCGATTTCGATCCTTCGCTGGAAGGCGGCAAGGGCTATGCCCGCGCGCTGGAAATGCTGGCGTCCGGCGCCGCGCTGGCGGCGATGGAGCGGCTGATCGATGCGCAGGGCCGCCAGACGCTCAAGCTTGAGCCGGGCCACCACCAGTTCGAGGTCCGCGCGCGCAGCGCCGGCCGGGTAACGGCGATCGATTGCCACCTGATCGCCCGGATTGCCCGCATGGCTGGTGCACCAATCGACAAGACGGCGGGGATCGACCTGTTCGCCAAGATCGGCAGCCAGCTCAGGGCCGGTGATCCGCTCTACCGGATCCATGCCGGAACCCGGACCGGCCTCGACTTCGCCCGCGAGATGGCGGCGGAGAATTCGGGCTACGAGCTGCGCTGATGGGCGCGGCGATTGTCACATTCGGCGAATGCGCCCAAGCCGCCGGACGGCTGGCTGATGCGCTTGGCTTGCCCTGCGCAGAGGTCGAGCTCAGGCGCTTTCCCGATGGCGAGAGCCTGGTGCGGGTGCCGCCATCGCCGCCCACCGCGATCCTCTATCGCTCGCTCGACGATCCCAACGCCAAGCTGGTCGAGCTGGTGCTCGCCGCCGCCGCGCTGCGGGAAAACGGCGCGCGCCGGGTGCTGCTGGTTGCGCCCTACCTTGCCTATATGCGCCAGGACATGGCTTTCCGACCCGGCGAGGCGGTCAGCCAGCGGGTGATCGGCCAGTTACTCGCGGCCCATTTCGACGCCCTGCTGACGGTCGACCCCCATCTTCACCGGATCGAGCGGCTGGATCAGGCCGTGCCGGATATTCCCGCGATCAGCCTGTCGGCGGCACCGGTGCTGGCCAGCGCGCTCAATGACGCGGAACTGCTGGTCGGCCCGGACAGCGAATCACGCCAATGGGTCGAAGCCATCGCCGCCCCTCGCCGGCTTGAGGTGCTGATCGGCGAGAAGCAGCGCAATGGCGACCGCGAGGTTGCTGTCACCATCCAAGGGATCGAACGCGCAGCAGGGCGCAGCGTGGTGCTGGTCGACGATGTGATATCGAGCGGCATGACCCTGGTCGCGGCGGCGCAGCTGCTGAAGCAGGCGGGCGCCCGCAGCATCGAGGTGGTCGCCACCCATTGCCTCGCCAGCCGGGAAGACATCGCCCGCTTGCACGCCGCCGGAATTTCGCGGATCCGTGCGACGGATTCTGTGCCCGGCCCACTCGGCTGCCTTCCGCTGACGCAACTGCTCGCCGCAGCGCTTGAACCTCAGCTGGCCGCAATCGCATTGAGATAGAGCGCGGTATAGCCGCGCGCCCAATGCTCGATCGCCTGCTCGGAGCAATCGAGCGTGGTGCGCGAATGGCCGACGATGCCATCGAGCCAGTAGAGCGCGAAGGCCCCGGGATCGGGGATATCCAGCCCGACCCGGCGCGCGGTATCGGGAATCTGCCATTCGAGAAAAGCCAGCACCCGCGCATAGGAACGGGCCTTGACGCTGCCGCCGTCATCGCCTCCGGTGGCATCGAGCCAGTCGACCAGCCGTTCCAGCAATCGCCCCTGGCCCATCACCAGCGCGGCGAGATGGCCGCGCGCCAGCGCCGCGAATGCCGCCTGCGCCAATTCGCCCTCAAGCGGAACCGGGTCGGCCATGTCGGCCAGGAACAGCTCCAATCGCTGCGCCAGCAGATGTTCCAGGAGGTCGCGCTTGTTGGCAAAGCGTGCGTAGATGGTCTTCTTGCTGGCCCTTGCCCGTGCCGCCAGTTTCTCGATCGAGAGCTGCTCTGGCCCGGTCTCCGCCAGCAAGGCCCAGGTGGCATCGAGCAGGCGGTCTTCCATTTCCGCCGCCTGAAGGCTGGTCGGTCGACCTCGCTGTGCGCCCACCGGATTGTCGCCCCCGCCGCAGCTCACCGCTCGCCCCTTCGCGGTGCGGTTATCAAAACGGGCCGACCATTGCCGATCACTGCCAGTGTCCTTGATCCAGATGGCGACCAGATGGCTGGCCTCTTGTCACCCATAGACCTCAATGCTAGAAAAAGGAACGATATCGTTCCGTTTCTCCGAAAGGCTTGCTCCCAATGAACTCGACCGATCCGGTTGCGGCCGATGTTCAGGACCCGGATGAAGGCGGCGAAGCCCGGCAGGGCATGCCCCCGGCGCGCAGGCGGGTGCTGCTCACCCTGCTCGCGGTGACCGTGATTGGCGGGATTGGCTGGTTCCTCGACTATCATTTTCGCGGCCGCTATTTCGAAGGCACCAACAACGCCTATGTGCATATCGATCAGGTGGCGATCAGCTCCAAGCTGGCCGGTTTCGTCACGGACGTGCCGGTTGCGGACAATGCCGTGGTACCTGAAGGCACGCTGCTGGTCTCGCTCGACCCCACCGATTTCCGCACCCGCGCGGCCAGCGCCGATGCCGGCATCGCCGCCGCGCTGTCGCAGGGACAAGTGACGAGCGCGACCCTCGCCGAAGCACAGGCCGCGATCAGCGAGGCCGAGGCCGGGGTCCGCGCGGCGCGGGCCGATCTCGACTATGCCGCGCGCGAAGTGGCGCGCTATACCCCGCTGGCCGCCAGCGGGGCCGAGCCGAGGGAGAAGCTCTCCCAACGTCAGGCTGAGCGTGACCGCGCCAGCGCCCAGCTGGCCGCGCGGCAGGCCCAGCTCGACATCGCCCGCCGCCGGATCGCCACGATCTCCGCGCAGGAAGGGCAGGCCCGCGCCCAGACCGGTCTCGCCCGCGCCGAAAAGGAGGCCGCGACCAACGATCTCGCCCGAACCACGCTCAAGGCCCCGGTCGCCGGGCGGGTGGCGGACAAGAGCGTGCGGGTCGGCCAGTTCGTCCAGCCCGGCGTGCGGCTGTTGACGCTGGTGCCGCTGAAGGGCGTCTATGTCGAAGCCAATTTCAAGGAAACGCAGGTCGGGCTGATGCGCCCGGGCCAGCCGGCCGAAGTGCGTATCGACGCCTTGCCCGATGTCGTCTTCCACGGGGTGGTGGAAAGCATCACGCCGGGCACCGGTGCCAATTTCTCGCTGATCCCGCCCGAGAACGCGACTGGCAATTTCACCAAGATCGTCCAGCGCGTGCCTGTCCGCATCCGGCTGGAACCGCTGAGTGAAGCCGCGCGCCGGGCGCTGGTGCCGGGCCTGTCGGTCGAAGTCGAGGTCGATACTCGCAGCGGCCGCGAGGAGCTTGAGATGCTGCGCGCCGAGCAGGAGCGCGGCAGCCCCGACAAAACCAGCCAATGAGCGCCACCGGCCTCGCCGTTCCGGAACAACCCGCCGCCCCGGTGCGGGCGGACAAGGCCAGCGCGGCCGAATGGATGGCGGTGACCGCCGGTTCGCTCGGCTCGTTCATGGCCTCGCTCGACATTTCGATCGTCAATTCCTCGCTCCCGACCATCCAGGGCGAGATCGGCGCATCCGCGTCCGAGGGCACCTGGGTCGCGACCGCCTATCTGGTGGCCGAGATCGTCATCATCCCGCTGACCGGCTGGTTCGAACGGATGCTCGGGCTGCGGCGCTTCCTGCTGGGGGCGGCGATCCTGTTCACCGGCTTTTCGGTGATGTGCGGCATGGCGGGCGACCTCACCACCATGATCATCGGCCGGGTCGGGCAGGGCCTGACCGGCGGAGCAATGATCCCCACTGCGATGATCATCATCGCCACCCGCCTGCCGCCGCGCCAGCAGCCGATCGGCACCGCCGCCTTCGGCTCGACCGTGCTGGTTGCGCCGATCCTCGGCCCGATCCTGGGCGGCTGGCTGACCGAGAACTTCAGCTGGCATTATGCCTTCTTCATCAACGTGCCGATCTGCGCGGTGCTGGTGGCCTTGCTGATGCTGGGGCTTCGCCCGGCGCGGGCCAATTTGGCGGAAATCTTCGAGGCCGACTGGGCCGGAGTGCTCGGCATGATCCTCGGGCTCGGGGCGCTGACCGTGGTGCTGGAAGAAGGTCATCGCGAACAATGGTACGAATCCAGCCTGATCACCAACCTGACTCTGGTCTCGCTGCTGGGCTTTGTCCTGATCGGCTGGGGCCAGTTTAGGGCCAAGCGCCCGGTCATCCACCTGCGGATTCTGCGAAAGCCCGACTTTGCCGGGATCGTGGTGATGTCCTTCGTCGGCGGGATGGTGCTGCTGTCGCTGCCTTACATCACCCCGCAATTCCTCGTCGCGGTGGCGGGCTACAATCCGTTCCAGGCCGGGCAGGTTGTGCTGATATTCGGTGTGCCGCCGCTGATCCTGATGCCGATGGTGCCGCTGATGCTGCCGCATGTGAATATCCGCTGGGCGACGGCCGGCGGTTTTGCCTTCGTCGCGGCAGGGTGCTTCATCAACAGCCGGCTGTCGCCCGACACGGCCGGCCCGCAATTCGTGTGGCCGCAGCTGATCATGGGCGGCGGGATGCTGATTGCGATGGCCATGCTCAACCAGGCCAGCATCACCAGCGGCGGGGCGAAGGACGCCGCCGATGCCTCGGGACTGTTCAACGCATCGCGCAACCTGGGCGGGGCGTTCGGCCTCGCCATTCTTGCCACGATGCGAGACCATCAGCTTGACGTGCACCAGTGGGAGATATTCTCGACCCTGTCGGCCAACGACATCGACCTGCAATCCCGCCTCTCTGCCGCCGCCAATGCGCTGGGCGGTGGACAGGAGGGGCTGACGGCCGCCTATCGCATGCTGGAAACGCGGGTCGCGCACGATGCGCTGGTGATGGCCTTTGCCGACAATTTCTTCCTGATGGGCGCTGCCACCGTGCTGATCCTTCCGCTTACCCTGCTGCTGCAACCGCTGCCCGACGATTTCGAAATGAGCCTGCATTGACCCGAACCATCCGCCTCCTCGCGCCCTGCTGCTCCCTGCTTGCCCTCACCACTGGCTGCGTTCAGGGGCCGGACTATGCTCGACCCGAAGTGCTTTCCAACGCACCCGGCAGCTTCGTGCGCGCGCCGGAAGGGACCACGACTGCTCCCGCCGTCGCCGCGTGGTGGACCGCGCTGGGCGATCCGCTGTTGGATGACCTGATCGCCACAGGGCTGGCCCATGCACCGGGGCCGGAAGCGGCGCTGGCGCGGGTCAGGCAGGCCCGCTCGGGCATCAGCGCCGCGCAGGCCGCCAACCTGCCCGCGGTGTCGGCCTCGACCACCTTCATCCACACCGACCTGCCCGGCGACGTGCTGAGCGCCAACCGCCGCCTGTCGGGCGACATGTTCAACACCGGCTTCGACGCGCAATGGGAAATCGACCTGTGGGGCGGCGGGCAGCGCAATGTCGAGCGGGCGAAAGCCATGGCCGAGGTTGCCGATGACAACCTGGCCGATGCCCGGGTCGCGCTCGCAGCGGAAATCGCCCGGACCTATGTGACCTTGCGCGCGCGGCAGGTCAGCACGCTGGCGCTGGAAGGCGGCATCCCGCTGCGTACCCGCATCCTCAGGCTGGAAGAACAGCGCAGGGCACAGGGCGCATCCTCCGACAAGGAACTGGAAGACGCCAGGGCAGAACTGGCGATCATGCATGCCCGGGTCGATGCGATCCATGGCGAAGTGACCATCCTCAAGGATGCGCTGGCAGTGCTGACCGGTCAGGAACCGGGCGCAATGGGCACCAGCCTCGATCAGGGTGGCGAGCCGGAGAACATCCCGCTTCCACCTGCCGTAATGGCGATCGGCGATGTCGCGACCCTGCTCCAGCATCGTCCCGACATCCGCCGGGCCGAACGCGAACTCGCCGCCGCCAGCGCCCGGATCGGAATGGAGAAAGCGAAGCGCTTCCCGCAGATCAGCTTCCTCGGGCTGGTCGGGCTGGGCGGCCCTAATGCCGGCGACATGTTCGAGAGCGGCCCGCTCAACAATGTCGCCATGCCCCGGCTGTCCTGGTCGTTCCTCGATTTCGGGCGAGGCGCGGCGGCGGTGCGCGGATCAGAGGCGGCGCGCGATGCCGCGCTGGCCGATTACCGGGGCAAGGTGCTGGCCGCACTGCAGGATGCCGAAACCGCGCTGACCCGCTACGGGGCCAGCCGCACGATCTACCGGCACAGGATGGAAGCCGCCGCCCATCACGAGCGGATCTACCAGATCGCGATCGAACGAGCCGAAGCCGGTACCGACACGAAAATCGCGATGGAACGGGCCTACGTCACCCGCTCGGATGTGTGGGTCGCCTCGGTCAACGCCCGGGCGGACCTGACGCTGGCCTATATCGCGCTGGCCAAGGCGCTCGGCACCGGCTGGGACGCGACGGCGGGGAACTGAGGCCGCGCCCCGCTCAAACCTTGCAGTGCGCCGCGCCATGCGGCATGGCGCGCAGGCAATATCCCTGCGGCAGGAATGGCTGGAATCATGGCGAAGAAGAACGCGCTCGAAGGCAGACTGGTGGTGCTGGTTGGCGGCAGCGGCTTTTTCGGATCGCGGATCGCGCAGGAATTGCTCAGCCAGGGCGCGCGGGTGCGGATCGCCGGGCGGCATGGCGAACATGCCTTCAGGCTGAAGCCGCTGGGCAATCTTGGCCAGGTCCAGTTCGCCCCCTGCGACGTGACCAGGCCCGCCAGCATCACAGCCGCGATGCAGGGCGCGGATGCGGCGGTTTATCTGGTCGGGGCCTTTGCGGGCGAAGTCGAGGCGCTCCAGCGCGATGGCGCGGGGCTGGCGGCAAAGGCGGCCAGGACTGCCGGAGCCCAGGCCTTCGTCTATATCTCTGCGATCGGGGCGAATGCCGAATCCGACGTGCGCTATGCCCGCACCAAGGCGGAAGGGGAACAAGCCGTGTTGTCCGCTTTCCCCGGTGCGACGATCCTGCGCCCATCCGTGCTGTTCGGCGAGGATGACCACTTCATCAACATGTTTGCCGGGCTGATCGCTGCCCTGCCGGTGCTCCCGGTGTTCGGCCCCGAAGCCAGGCTCCAGCCGCTGTTCGTCGACGATGCCGCCCGCGCGGTGGCCGTCGCGCTGGCCGATCCCGGCAGCCACGGCGGCAGAACTTACGAGATCGCCGGGCCGCAGGTGCTGACCATGGCCGAACTCAACCGCAAGATCGCGGCGGCGCAGGGCCGCAAGCGGGCGTTTGCCGAATTGCCGGACTGGGCCTCAAAGGCCTTCGCCGCGCTCACTGGCTGGCTGCCCGGCGCGCCACTGAGCCTTGACCAATGGGCACTGCTGGAAGCGGGCAACACCTCCTCGGGCGCGTTCCCCGGGCTCAAGGCCCTGGGCATCGCCCCGCGCCCGCTCGAACTGTTCCTCGACCGCTGGATGGTGCGCTATCGCCCGCACGGGCGCTTCGGCACCGATCCGCGCGCGATCTGATCCTTAGAGCGGCTCCACCAGCAGCACTGCGCCGTCGCTGCCGGTGATCCGCACGCGCATTCCTGCAGCGATATCCGGGCCGCGCGCCAGCCATTCGCTGTCGCCATAATGGATCCGGCCCGTGCCGCCTGCGAATGCTTCGGTCACCACCGCCGTTTCCCCGACCAGCCGCGCGCCGCGCTGGTTCATCAACGGGTCGGGGCTGTCGATCGGGTGATCGCGCAGGAAGCGGCGGCCTGAAAACACCGCCACGATCGCCAGCACGGCAAAGATCACGATCTGCCAGGGCATGCCCAGCGGCACTGCCCAGGCGATCATCCCCGTGACCAGCGCGGCAGCGGCCAGCCAGATCAGGAACACGCCGGGCACCGCGATTTCGGCAGCGGCCAGGAACAGCCCCAGCGCCAGCCAGAACCAGTGCGGATCGAGCGCGTCGAGCGCTTCCATCATTTCCCTCCCGCGGTGGGCGGCACGGTTGGCCGGGGCGTGACCGGGCGGGCGGGCGGATCAGAAGTAGGTCGGGCGGAAGAGGTCGTCCCGCTGCCGCTGCTGCCGCCACCGAGCGCCTCTTTCACCAGTTCGCCGATCCCCCCGAGCGAGCCGATCAGCTGGGTCGCCTCGATCGGGAACAGGATTGTCTTGGCATTGGGCGAAGTGGCAAACAGCGCGACCGCCTCGGTATATTTCTGGGCGATGAAGTAATTGAGCGCATGGCTGCCCGAAGTGGCAATCGCATCGGACACCATCTGGGTGGCGCGCGCTTCCGCCTCGGCCTCGCGCTCGCGCGCTTCGGCATCGCGGAAGGCGGCTTCGCGGCGTCCTTCCGCCTGGAGGATCTGGGCCTGCTTTTCGCCCTCGGCGCGCAGGATTTCGCTGGCACGCGAACCTTCCGCTTCGAGAATCTGGGCCCGCTTTTCCCGTTCCGCCTTCATCTGCCGGGCCATCGCGTTGGAAATATCGGCGGGCGGACGGATGTCCTTGATCTCGATCCGGGTGATCTTGATCCCCCAGGGCGAGGTGGCATGATCGATCACCGACAAGAGCTTGGCGTTGATCTCGTCGCGCTTGGACAGGGTTTCATCGAGGTCCATCGATCCCATCACTGTGCGCAGATTGGTGGTGGTCAGCTGCATGATCGCGTTGAGGAGGTTGGCCACTTCATAGGCCGCCTTGCCGGCATCCAGCACCTGGAAGAACACCACCGCATCGACCCCGACCATCGCATTGTCGCGGGTGATGATTTCCTGGCCCGGAATGTCGAGCACCTGTTCCATCATGTTCACCTTGTGGCCGACCCGGTCGATGAAAGGGATGATCAGGTGCAGCCCGGGATTGGCCGCCAGTGCATATTTGCCCAGCCGTTCGATCGTGTAGACATAGCCCTGCCGGACCACGCGCACCCCCATCAGAAGGAAGATCACGGTCAGAACGACCAGCGCGAGAAGGAAACCGCCCATTTCAAGCTCTCCACAAATGGTGCAGACATGGTAACCCCAACGGGCTGCGGGGGAAACCGCTGAAATTTCGGGAAGGGACGAGAGGGATGAGCGCACAACCCAACATGGCGCGGAGCTTGGGCGGGCGGGATGTCTGCCCGATCGGGCTTGGCTGCATGAGCCTGGCCTGGGCCTATGGCACTCCGCCGACGCCGGAAGACAGCGCAAAGCTGCTCAACCGCGCGCTCGATTGCGGCTATGATCATCTCGACACCGCCCGGATCTATGGCCTGGGCAAGAGCGAGGCACTGATCGGCGATACGCTGCACGGGCGGCGCAAGCATTTCTACCTCGCCTCCAAGACCGGCATCCTGGTGGATGGCGACAAGCGGCGGATCGACTGCCGCCCCGAAGTGATCCGCAATGCGCTGGAAGAAAGTCTGCGCCTGCTGCGGACCGATCATATCGAGCTCTATTATCTCCACCGCCGCGACTTCACGATCCCGATCGAGGAATCGGTCGGCGCGCTGGGCGAACTGGTGAAGCAGGGCAAGATCGGCGGGATCGGCCTGTCGGAAATGGGCGCAGAGACCGTGCGCCGCGCCCATGCCGCCTTCCCGATCACCGCCGTGCAGAACGAATATTCGCTGTGGTCGCGCAACAGCGAGATCGCCGTGCTGGATGCCTGCCGGGACCTCGGGATCGCCTTCGTCGCCTTCTCGCCGGTAGGGCGCGGGGCGCTGGCGGGCACGCCAAACGATCCGGCCCAGCTGGAAGACAACGACATGCGCCACCGTTTCCCGCGCTACACGCCGGAAAACTGGCCGCACAACCATGCGCTGATCGTGCAATTTGTGGCGTTGGCGCAGGAGGCGGGAGTCACTCCGGCGCAGCTATCGCTCGCCTGGGTGCTGTCGCGCGGCGACAATATCCACACCATCCCCGGCACCGCCTGCATCCCGCATCTGGAAGAAAACATCGCGACCATGGTCCAGCAGGTCGATCCCGCGTTCCTCGCTCGCGCCGATGAACTGATCAACCCGCAGACCATCGCCGGCCCGCGCTATCCGCCCGACATGCAGGCGACCAGCGATACGGAGGAGTTTGCTTAGAGCGCCGCGTTGAACAGCGCGATCATCCGCGCGTTGGCCCGGTCAGACTGAGCCTTGTCATAGAACGGCGCGTCGAGCGCGCACCAGCCGTGGTCGGCGGGATAGACCTCGATTTCGGCCGGGCGCCCTGCCGCCTTCGACGCCTCGCGCAGGGCGTTCTTGTCGCCGGGGGCCTTGGCATCGTCATTCTGGCCGATGGCGAACAGGTAGGACGCCTTGCTGTCCTTCAAAATGCGGTGCGGGCTGTCGGGCTGGTCGGTCACCAGCCAGGCCCCATGCATCGAAGCGACCGCCCCCACCCGCGCGGGCACCGCCACCGCCGTCCGCACCGCGAACGGTCCGCCCATGCAATAGCCGCAGGTGCCGATCTTCCGCGCAGGATCGACCGCACCCTGCCCATCAAGGAAGGTCTCGAAAGCCGTGGCATCGCGCACGGTCCCGGCGGGGGTGATCGCATCGCGCATCGGCTGGAGCCGGACCTGTGCCTCGGGAGTGAAATATTCCGGGAGAGACGTGAGCACCGGGGCGCGGGCATTGCGGTAATACTGGTTCACCACCAGCACCGCGAAACCTGCAGCGGCGAGCCTGCGGCCCATTTCCTTGCTGGCATCGCGCAGCCCGGCAATGTCGGGCCACATGACGATGCCGGGATGCCGCCCGCTTGCGGGATGGACGAAGAAGGCATCCGCTTTCCCGTCAGGCGTGGCGATGGTGACGGTCTGTTCGGTGAGCGTGTTGCCCCCGCCCGGGATGCCTTCCCCGGCTTTGGCGCAGCTGGCGAGGAACGCCGCCGTGCCCGCCAGCGCGAATTGCCGGCGCGACAGGCCGCGCCGGGCCAGCGCCCGGTCAAAATCGGCGATGGTATCCTTGTCGCACATCTAGGGTCAGGACTCATTGATCACAACCAGAAGATGACGGTAGCGGCGATTGCGATGGCGGACATGAAGGTGTGGGCGCAGCGATCATATCGGGTGTGAATGCGCCGCCAGTCCTTGATTTTGGCGAACAGGTTTTCGATCAAGT